>NZ_VXCQ01000007.1:0-198534 GCF_052850415.1 Acinetobacter sp. 1207_04
GTGAAAGTCGAAGTCCCTGCAGGTTCATACGATGATTTAACAGGTAACCCGGGCTTAATCGGCAAGGGCGAAGGCCCGGTTGATACCACACCACCACAAGTAACAGTAAAAGTAGACGAAGACGGTAACATTACGTTGACCTACCCAGATGATGTTGATCCTGATTCAATCACCACCGACAAAATCACGGTAAAAGATGAGAATGGCAAAGACATCCCGGTGATCTTTGAAAAACAACCGGATGGTAGCTACACAGCACAAGTACCACCAGGTACAGATGGCACAGTGAAAGTCGAAGTCCCTGCAGGTTCATACGACGACTTAACAGGTAACCCGGGCTTAATCGGAAAGGGAGAAGGCCCTGTTGATACGGTTGCACCAATTGTAAATCCAACGTCGGTCATCACAAATGAAGATCAGTCGGTGGTATTGAAATGGGCACACTTTGGTATAACAGATGCGAATACGACCAATGCGAACTTAATGGTGACCATTACTCATCTACCAACGGATGGAACGCTTTATTATACAAATGCTTCTGGTAATAAAGTGGCTATTACTAATGGTCAAAAGTTAACTTATGCTGATATTGACAGTGGTAAAGTAACATTTGAACCTGATGCAAATGAAGCTTCAAATAATGCAGGTGATACTTATGCTGATGTTGGTTTTAGTGTGTCTGATGGTAAACATACAACTGATGGTTCAATTGAAATAATCGTTGATGCTGTTGCAGATAAACCTAATCTCGGATTTGGATTGGTTGAGTGGGAACCTGCAACGGTTAACTTAAATATCAAAACTTGGTCTAATCTTAAAGAAGTAACAATTGGTGGTAAGAAACATACTTTGACTGGTGGTGGTTCAGGTGTGTCAGATGTAACTTTAAAAACAGTTTTTGAATATTTAACAAGTAATCAAGCAACCAATCCAGCTATAAGTGAAGGGAAAACGAACAGCTTATCAAATGGAAATGTACCAACTTATAATGGCGTAGCGATTGAGGGTTATGTTTATTTAGAAGCTGGACATACTTATCGATATCAAGGTAAAGCTGATGATAGTGGTTTATTAATCATTGGTAATAATGATCCTGCGTATGTATCTTGGGGTGGTTCATCGACAAGTGTGAATAAAGACTTTACTGTAACAGAATCAGGTTTTTATACATTTGATTTTTATATGCATAACCAATCAGGTGAGGGTAATTATGACTTCCAATTGAAAGATCTTGGTGGTGATAAAATTAGTTATTTCCCTGATTTAAAAACTGCAATTGATATGATGAATAAAGTTTATCAAGGTGAAAATTCATCTGTGGAATGGACTGTTTCGGACTTAATTCAAAAGGATGCAGCAGATAAAGATCAGTATGGCTTCCATCGTCCATATTTCAATTTAAGCGGCGAAGTAGGTAAAGACATTTCACTCGGTCTGTTATCTACTGGTTTAAATGATAAAGATGGTTCAGAAAGTCTTTCACTAGCATTTGAGGGACTCGTTGAGGGAATGCAAATTTATGCAATTGCTCAAGATGGAACACGTACCTTACTCGGTACAGCAGATGCGAATGGTATCTTGAAATTCAGTACGACAGATCTATCCATTAATGGTCAGTCGTTAGTTGCTGTAGCACCGAAAAACTATATTGTTAGTGGTGCTTCAGATACATTAGATGTCAAAGTTACTGCGACAGCAACTGAACAATCAAATGGTTCAGAAGCTTCTACGGAAACGGATTTTGATATTATTTTGTATCCACCAACAGGTGTTGCAGCTAAAGCACTTTTAGCGATGCCTATTGAAGATGATAATATTATCTTTGATTTATTAAGTGATACAAATACAGGTGGAAATACACTACGTATAGAGGATAATTTTAGCGTAGGTTCTTATGCTCAAATTGATCTTTCAGCTTTACTTTCAGATGCAGCAACACTGAATAATTTAGGTGAGTATGTTTCTGTAAATTATGATGCCAATACAGAGCAAGCTGTTATTTCAATTGACCGTGATGGAGCAGCCTCTGCTTATCAGTCACAAGATTTATTGATCTTAACGCATCAAACAACAGATGTAACATTGAATGATTTATTGAAAAATAATCAGATTATTATCTAATTTTGATTTGATATAAATTGATGATAAAAAGCTCCTTAAGGGGCTTTTTATTTTGTGACATCCTTTTTTAGATCGTTTTTTAAGTTTTCAAACAAATGTTGGTTTAAGTATCTTTTCTGACAATAGCAAAAATAGCTAAGCCAATTCAATTTTTAGACTGATCTATTATTTTTAGATAAACACTGGGACAGTGATCACAATTAAAAAAGGATATAAAAATGGCACAAAAAAGTCAGACAGTGAAATATTCATCTCGATATAAAATAATGTTCACGACAACAATTGCACTGTCAACGATAGCGGTCGTATCGCAAGCAGCACCTGTGCCTAAGTTGGATTTAACACTTTCGGCACATTCACAGGCAAAAATTAAGACCTTGATGAATGATCCAAAAATTTGGCAACAAATTCCGAAAGAAGTTACCCTTTGTGTTTATTCACCCGACGGCGCCAATGGTGAAGCCTTTGAACAGGCGACGAGTTATATCAGTGAGTTACCACGTATTGCACAAGTGGCAAAAGATTTCGGTGTCGATATGAAAATTACTCGACCATCGAAGTTACAAATGCACATCGATTTAAGTTATCCAAAACTGAAAAAAACGGCATCAACAGATATTAAGCTTAAAGTATATACCGATGAACGTGTGCTGACCGAAGATTTCCGTAGTAAGCGCTGTGATGGTGCAGGCATTAGTAATATTCGTGCCCGTCAGTTCAATCCATTTGTGGGTAGTATTGATGCGATTGGTGCGGTGCAAAACTATAAACAATTGACCGCAGTGATGCAGGTCTTAGCACGTCCAGAATTCGATGCCAAAATGGTCAATAAAGACTATGAGGTGGTAGGGATTGTACCGTTAGGTGCAGCATATATTATGGTTAATGACCGTAAAATTGATACTTTATCGAAAGCTGCGGGCAAAAAAGTGGCGGTCATGAACTTTGATGGTACACAGAAAAAATTGGTACAGAATGTCGGTGCACAGCCCGTTTCAGTCGATTTACTGACTGTAGGCGGTAAATTTAACAATAAAGAAGTCGATATTATGGCAGGTCCATCTTTATTGTTTAAACCGCTTGAGTTGCATAAAGGCATGACCGATAAAAATGGCAATGTCGTGGGTGGAATTATTAAATTTCCGCTGATTCAAGTGACAGGTACTTTGATTATGCACCGCAATAAATTCCCAGCAGGCATGGGACCGATTGCACGTGAAATGATTTCTAAACAGTTAACTCCTGCATTTCAATTTGTTGATAAAATGGAAAAAGATATTCCTGCAAAATATTGGATGGATATTCGTGAAGCCGATAAACCGGGTTATATTAAAATCATGCGTGAAGCCCGTATTCAAATGACTAAAGAAGGGTTTTATGATCCTGCAATGATGAAAATTTTGAAAAAAATACGTTGTAATCAAAATCCATCGAGTTTTGAATGTGCTTTGAATGATGAATAACACGGCTCTATAAAACACAAATTTCATCGATCAAAGCAAAATAATGATGATTTGAAGGGTTCTGCGATAAAAATATACGTTCGTTTAACCCCATATTTTTAAAGAAGTATGTGGCTTTTTATGAATCATTTTTATGAAAATTCAAGATTTGACGATATGAATAAGTGCATGATTGATTTGCTGTAAGCATTGATTTAATTGTGACGGATCAATTTTTGATTCTTGTAAGGTCGTGAGCCACTGTATTTGACAGTGTTTCAAACATTTTGGCGTATTTGAATCTTTAATTTTTTGAATAAGTTGTTTTGCCATAAGTCCACAATGTTGTTGAAGTAAGTTAATCATTAGGTGCTGAATTTCATCGAATTTGAGCATGGAAAATTGCGAATGAAATTGGACATCTTTTAACGAAGAATTTTCTACATTTGGAAATGCATTTTTTTGAATGGGTTTGATCGGTTCAGGTTGTTCTATATCTAAAATGGGTAATGGTTCTTCCAAAGAAAGATTGAGTAAAGGGGAATTATTTTTTAAATTTAGCTGTGATGAACCTATTTGTTTATTGCTTGATAAATGTGGGTGAGTAATTAGCCCCATTGTTTCAAGTTGTTGTAATAATTCAGGGGTGGCAAGCTTTTGCTTTAAGTGCGAATTTAACAAGGTAAAATCACGCGTACCAATCAGAACCAATAAACGGCGTTGACGGGCACTTAGGTTCAAATTGCGTTCCCGCAATGCTTGTATGCCCATCGTTGTTTTTTGATAATGATCCATAGTCTGATTTATCCCTAGGGTTAAATCAGATGAGCTTAATGGGTAAAAATTACACTAGTATGAACTTTTTATTACAAATCAATATTTTAAAGTGTGACTAGGTTTGCGTTTTCTAAAGCCTTACGTAAATATGGGTCGAGTTCATCTTGGCGCATGAGCCACTGAATATAATCTTTTGGTAATTCTGCAATCGCGGTACCTTTATGTTTACCAAAAGTAATAGTACGTGGAATACGAGCATCTTCTGAAACAGCATAAAGTTCTTCAATGCTTTGAATATTTAAACGATGAATAATATGCATTAAAATATTAGCAGTTAAAATAATATCGGCATCGGCACGGTGAGCACCTTTCAGCATTTGGCGAGCTTTGTCACTGCCTTTACTAATCATATAAATTAGTGCAGAAATATTATGCGCTTCAGCATCAGGCCAAACCAATCGAGCAAGGGCTAAAGTACAAATGGCTTTAATGTGTGAAGTATCGATACCGCATTGTTGAATGGCACGTATATCGTAATCAATATTGTGACCGATGATATATTGGGTTTCAGTCGGTAATTCAAAACTCGAAAAATTTGGTTGATTCTCTAAGTCAGACTCTAAAATATGATGCACCGCCATTGAGCCCCAAGAGATTTTTTCATCTCCAATGCTATAAAGCTGATCGAACATTTTTTCACGATCTAAACTGAGTTTGGTATTTTCAATTTCAATAGGTGCGTAGGCAATCTCGATGGGTAAGCCATTTAGCGTATGGGTTTCGGTATCGAGAATAATGGCTTGCATGTAAATGTCCTAGAACGAAGCGAATGAATCGTTCTAATGTACAACTCAGCACGATGGGATTCAATCTTTTCCAATATTTGAGGTATATATAGGCTTTCAATAAGGAATATAAAAATGCTGATGCCTGAAAATGACGTAATATAAATGGAGGGGAGAGAGCATAGATTGGTTTTTGAAATATTTGTAAAAATGAACAAAATATCTTGCAGTAAAACAATATTTTGGGTAGTTTTTATACAAGAGTGCCGTAGTGCATTAAAAGCGAATCCATGAAAAATAACACCAATCAAGGACGATAAAATGAAAAAGCATTTACTGACGGTTTTACTTTCAAGTTCAGTATTATTACTTACAGCGTGTAATGATAGTAATGATCATGATGATTCATCAACACCACCGACCAATACATCTGATATCAATACCATTAAGAATCCTGTCGTGGGAACAACTGCGTATACCAAAACAGATATGTCAGCCATTGCAGGCGATAGTGTAGTAATGACCTATAAAATGAAAGGCATAAATGGTACAGAAGTGCAAGCCAATGCCATGGTCTTTACACCACGTACCGCAGCGCCTGTAGGTGGTTGGCCGATTGTTGCTTGGGCACATGGAACAACAGGCGTAGCAGATATTTGTGCACCGAGTCGTAATGAAATGAACGCGGCGATTCAAGGCATGATTGCTAAACTTTTGGCAGAAGGTTTTGTTGTCGTTGCACCTGATTATGAAGGTTTAGGTGAACCAAGTGGTAAAGAGATTCATCCATTTTTAAATGTGAAAAGTGAAGGTTATTCTATTACAGATGCGGTCGTTGCAACGCATCAATGGTTAGGTACAAAGGCATCTTCTAAGTGGATGTCAATTGGACATTCGCAAGGCGGGCAAGCTGCATTAGGTGCAGCACAATATGCGGCACGTGCCAATTTGAACTATAAGGGTACTGTTGCCGTTGCTCCTGCATCCAATTTAGGCATGATTTTACAAGGTGGTGAATTGTCTGTCATTGGTTCGACACCAGATATACAAATTCCTGTTTATGCTCAACTCGATACTTATACAGCACTCATTGCAGCAGGTCTTAAAAATCCACATCCATCGACAGATTATAGTCAGGTTTTCCAAAAACCAACTGATAAAATTGCTGCACAAGCTGAGTCTGTTTGTGCTGAAGATTTAGGTAATTTATTTGGTCAAGCGATGGGGCAATATGCTGCAATTAACAAGACGTTGACAGGCTATCCACGGACTGTACCAAATTTCCTCAGCTTACCTGTAGTGAAAACATTTATTGATACGGAATCAAAACCTTTGTCTGTACTTGTGACAACCCCAATTACGATTTATCAGGGTAGTGCAGATACGACTGTTCCGAAAGTGGCGACGGATACTTTAATTGGCGATGCGACAAAATTGGGTACAAAAATTAATTATATTCAAACTGCAGAGTGGAACCACAATACTGCCTATACACTTAATATTGATAATATAGTTTTTGATGCCAAAGAGATGTTGTCGAAGTAAGTTACCACAATTTTTTAAAAGCTTTTAGATTCAAAGAAGTTATATTTATTCAAATTCATATTTGACATTGTTTAATAAATAACGCATGTGATTATTACATGCGTTATTTTTATTTAAAACAGGAGAAACTTCATTCTGTTTAATCAGAAACTTCATGCTACAATACGCGCAATCTTAGCACGGCTTAAAAGCCCTAATTTCATAGGACCTCGCTAATGTTCGCCAATATCTCCGTTTCTGAATTTGATCCAGAAATTGCTCAGGCAATTGCTCAAGAAGATGCTCGCCAAGAAGCGCACATCGAACTTATTGCTTCTGAAAACTATTGCTCACCAGCAGTGATGGAAGCTCAAGGGTCAAAACTGACTAACAAATATGCAGAAGGTTATCCTGGCAAACGCTATTATGGCGGTTGTGAGTATGTTGATATCATTGAACAACTTGCAATTGACCGTGCTAAAGCACTTTTTGGTGCTGATTATGCAAACGTTCAGCCACACGCAGGTTCACAAGCAAACTCAGCAGTTTACTTAGCGCTTCTTAACCCTGGTGATACAGTACTTGGTATGAGCTTAGCTCACGGTGGTCACTTGACTCACGGTGCAAAAGTAAGCTTTTCTGGTAAAACATACAATGCAATTCAGTATGGCTTAAACCCAGAAACTGGCGAAATTGACTATGAAGAAGTTGAACGTTTAGCTATAGAGCATAAACCACGTATGATCGTGGCTGGTTTCTCTGCATACAGCCAAATTGTTGATTGGCAACGTTTCCGTGACATCGCAGATAAAGTTGGCGCTTATTTATTTGTAGATATGGCTCACGTTGCAGGTCTAGTTGCTGCTGGTGTATATCCAAGCCCAGTAAAAATTGCTGACGTAACAACAACGACTACACATAAAACACTTCGTGGTCCACGTTCAGGTTTAATCCTTGCAAAAGCAAACGAAGAAATCGAGAAAAAATTACAATCAGCTGTATTCCCAGGTAACCAAGGTGGTCCTTTGGTTCATGCGGTTGCTGCGAAAGCAATTTGCTTTAAAGAAGCAATGGCACCTGAATATAAAGCCTATCAAAAACAAGTTGTTATTAATGCTAAAGCAATGGCTGAAGTATTAATCGCTCGTGGTTACGATATTGTTTCTGGTGGTACAGAAAACCACTTGTTCCTCTTGTCTTTGATCAAACAAGATGTAACAGGTAAAGAAGCTGATGCTTGGTTAGGCGCTGCTCACATTACTGTGAACAAAAACTCAGTACCGAATGATCCACGTTCTCCATTTGTAACTTCAGGAATCCGTATTGGTACACCTGCAGTAACGACTCGTGGTTTCGGTGAAACTGAAGTGCGTGACTTGGCAGGTTGGATTGCAGATATCCTTGATGCGAAAGGTGATGAAGCAGTAATTAATACAGTTAAAGTGAAAGTTGAAACTGTATGTGCTAAATACCCAGTATACGCAAAATAAGTCAATGATTTGAGAAAGCTCCCTCAAGGGAGCTTTTTTTATAGATGAAGAAAAACAAAGATGATTACTCAATCTAGAATTTTTCTGCTATAACAGAGCAATATCTATAATGAATGGTCGAATTTTGACACTTCATTAATAACATAAAATGCAAGGGAATCAGGTTGATGGCGAGTAAACCAAATATTATTATCTCTGAGCAAGATTTGCATCGTCTTGAAACGATGCTAGAGCATCAGACTGTACTAACACCGACTATGAAACATTTGGAAGATGAGTTGGCGCGTGCAGAAGTTGTTGAACCAAAAAATGTTCCAACTGATGTCGTAACGATGAATGCAAAAGTATTGATTACCATTGCACCTGCAACAGAATCGACAGAAATCACTTTGGTTTATCCACACGATTTTAAAGGTGAGAAGGGGCAGGTGAATATTATTGCTCCGATTGGCGCTGCAATTTTAGGTTTATCAGAAGGGCAAGACATTGAGTGGCCACAGCCCGATGGTCATATGATGAAAGTAAAAATTGAAAAAGTGCTTTATCAACCTGAACGTGAAGGCAACTATTTGTAAAATTTTAATTTTTTATAAAGTTCAAAATTAAATATATAAATATTGAAATTGATCGGATTTAAAAAAGCCATCGGATGGGTTATACGATGGCTTTTTTTATTTACTTTAACGATTAAAAACCACTCGTAGTACCTTTGCTTGGATATTTAAAGTCATATTGAATATTCAGTTCAAATTTCTGTTTGGGTTGTAATTGGATATTCCATTGGTTGATATTGGGTTGACCATTCCAAGATGTGGCAGGGGTTCAATACTATAACGAGTTTGTGCTGTAAGTTTACGATTTCGGCTTTGTGGTTCAGCTTCAAATACAGTTAAATCGACAGGATAATTATGCAAATTTTCAATACTATAACTGTTTTTTTGCTGTGTTTCGGATTGAGAGCGGGCAGGGTTTTGAATGTCATTTAAATCAGTAATGTTGACTTGAATCTGTTCATCTTGACCAAAACTCATTTGAACTGTATCTGCACTAGTATTTGACCAATTACGCTGTCCAATATAGTCGCCATCTCGATATAATTTAACGATGCCTGATGGCCAATTATTATCTAATTTTGGTATTTCAGCATTCAAAAATCGCTTGTTGACTTTGGCGTGGAATGGCCCAAATGGAAAATTTCGCCGTAAATTGATTTGCACTCAGCGGTAGGAAAATTTGTTGACTACTACTATTAATTGAAGCTTTGGTTTCCGAGCGGAATTCAGTACTAAAATTTATATCTGTTCCCTCAAATTGCGGGGTATTATTACTTTCATCTATTTGTTTGCTTATTCGAGCCATAATAGGTGCAGGTGCTGCTTCAACTATAGTTGTATTGCCATAATTAGGTGAAGTTTCAGGCTGATAATAGTCAACCCACCATCCCATTGGTGTCATTTGTTGAGTATAACTTGTCGGCGTAGAAGGCGATAATGTTAATTTAACATTATTCCAATCTTCCCCTGTTTTTTGTGCAATCATTGCCATGCGAGTGAGTTTGACTTGCTTGGTTTGGCTATTGAGTTCGGCTTTATACATTGGTTGCCAACGTGCATATGGCACCATATAGCTTAGTTTTATTTCACCTTTTTGTGGTGCATTGACATAAAACTTTAAACTGCGTTGATTAAATTGATGATCGCCAATATTGTTTAAATCTTACTGTAGCTCAGAAAGGCGTTGTTCTAGTTTTACTTTTTCACTTTTAGCTCGATCAATAGCAACAAAAGCATCACAGGTTTGTTTGCGTACTTTATCCGCAGTGCCTTCTTTGACATTACCTAAAAATTTATTTTGTAATTCAGTAGCTTGTATAATTGAATTTTGCTCTGATATTTTGAGTTCTGTTAATTCGATTTGCTTCTGTAATTGTGATGATTCAAACCTGCGGGCTGTTCACCCGCTTGTACAGGAGTACTCCCTTCAATTTTTGCCATACTTGGGTAAAGCGTTACTTGTTGAATCGAGGAATCAGAAAGATTTAGTGCAAAACTATATTGTGTATTGAATGTACTAAAACTTATTAAAATTAATGGAAGTTTTTCATTCTCATTACTCAGAACTTATATTTAAAATTAATTGAATAAAAGAGATTCTAAGGATAAATAAAGTACCTGTACAGATTGAAACTGAAGCTGTTATAAATCGCCTTAATTATTATATTTAAAATGACTGAGTGAAATAGCCTAAAAATAATGCGCGATAACACATATAATCAATCATTTTTAAGTGATACAAAAAAGCCATCATTCCCGATGGCTCTTGTTTATTGAATTGCAGTACTGACTTGTAAATATTTTTGAAAGTAAACTTCTCTAATCTCTGCTTTTTGTTCAGTAGAGGTTGCTTTCTGAATTTTATTACGCATCTCATTACGTTCAGAAGAGCTCATTTGTTGCCACACTTCGCGCATTTTTTGCTTTTCTGTTTCAGGTAATTGGTTGAACCAATCCATACGTTGTTGTAGTGCAATAATTTGGGCTTCGGGAATTTCTTTTAAGTTCTGATAACGTTTAATCAGAGCACGCTGTTCATCTTCAGATAAAGATTCCCAACTTTCATTGGCAGAGGTATTTGCATCTTTAGAAAAAATCCAAAAACGTTCAAAACCTGCAAAACTAGTTTGTAAAAAGCTGATTGCACAAAAGGCTAAAACTAATTTTTTAGCTGCCATGAGATGCTTTATCCTCACCAAACGCCGTTAACATATCCAAATCCTCCATCATCTGTGGAGAGAGTTTTGGGTTCACAATTACATGTTGATTTTGTGGTTGTTCATTGGTATCAAAAACATTCGGCAAAACTACAAAACCTGTCAATGCTGCAGCCAAAGCAAAACCTGTCATTTTCCAAGCGCTGAAAAATGATGATGGTTTATCATGAATATGATCTAAAACATTTTGCATCACCACAGCTTTATTGCGATGATGTGAAGCAAGTTGGTCTAGTTTGGAAGTTACTTTTTTTGTGAAATCATCGTTATTCATCTGACGACCCTCCCATATTTGGATTTAAATGCGCTAAAGATGAGCGTAAACCTTGTATCGCTCGATGATAATGGGTTTTTACACTACCTTCCGAACAATCCATGATCTGTGCAGTCGTCTGAGTATCGAAACCTTCCCAAGCACGGAGCATAAAGGCTTGTTGTTGACGCACAGGTAAACGAGAAATGGCATCTTGAATTTCTTCGACAGCCAAAGCTTGATCTAAAAATTGTAATGGATTGGGGGTAGATTCATCCACGACATCCATAGCTTCTTCATCGTCACTGTCTAAGCTTACTTTACGAAACAGTGAAAAAGGTGAAGCTCGACGGGCTTCTTTACGACGCCAATCTTGTAATTTATTGGTTAAAATGGTGTAAAACAGGGGATACCATTCATCGGTACTTTTTTCTGCATAAGATTTATGAAGAGAAATAAAGGCTTCCTGTACTAAATCCATAGCAATGCCATTGTGACCCTGTGTTGCACTTTCCATCATCACCAAGGCACGACCTGTCACATCTTGCATGAAATACTTCAGGCGATGTTCCGCGGTACTCACTTGAGTGCTCGCTAGATCAGACTGTTTCTTTGGTGCTAAGTCCATAGAGATGGAAAATCCCGTCATGGGTTGCCCACCATTTTAATTAAGATCGTTGCCTATATAACGTTCTAAATACATGGTGGGTTGACATGGTTCAGTAATTATTTTTATCAGTTTAAATGATTTAACAACATTTGATATGTTTATTAAAATAAATTAACTAAATTATAGACGTTGACGTACCATTTCAAAGAAGCAGATTGAACCTGCAACCGCAACATTGAGTGACTCTTGTCCGCCGGGCTGTGGGATGCTGACAGCTTCTGCATATTTCATCGCAAAATCAGATACACCTTGACCTTCATTACCTAAAATCCATACGCATTGTTTACGTAGACTTTTGCTGTAAAGGCTTTCAGCTTCATGTGAACTAGTTACATATACAGGAATTTTAAATTGCTTAATAATGTCTTCAAGAACAACATTTTCATATGTATTTAACGAGAAATGTGCGCCCATACCTGCACGAAGTACACGAGGCGACCATAAAGATGCAGAGCCTTTAGTGCACACAATTTGATCAATACCCGCAGCCGCAGCGGAACGTAAAAGTGTGCCAACATTGCCAGGATCTTGAATGTTTTCAAGAATAAGTGTGTCTTCTGTGAAGTTGAGTGCTTCTGTTGAATGAGGTAAGTCGACAATGGCTAAACAAGCGAGTGATGTGCCTAAAGTACTCAAATCTTTGTATAAAGATTCACTGAGTACAAAAACAATACCCGTATATTTTGAAAAAATTTCTTCAAAATCTGGATGAGAAAGTGCATGTTCAGTCGTGAAAATGGACTTGATCATACGATCTTTTTCAAGCCAAGCAAGGGTCAAATGTGTACCTTCAAGAACAGTTTGACCTTGTTTTTTACGATAGGTATTTTGTTCAATTAAAGCACGTAAGTGTTTAATTTTTGGGTTATCTCGAGATTCAAGAAAAATAGTAGGCATGGGAGTGTATCCATGAAAAGTAAGTTGGGGTTGTGCTATTGGCAACAACCCCAGAAATGGACTACTCCCTTAAAGCAAGAGAGTAAATAAGCGAAAATTAGTTGTGATAGCTTGTCACAAGCTCAACTTCATTTTTAGAACCGATAACGACAGGAACACGTTGATGAAGTTCTGTTGGTTGGATTTCTAAAACACGTACTCGACCTGTGCTTGATGCGCCACCTGCTTGTTCCATTAGCATACTCATTGGGTTTGCTTCATACATCAAACGGAGACGACCTGCTTTTTGCGGATCTTTGGTATCGTATGGATATAAGAAAATACCGCTACGGCATAGAATACGGTGAATATCACCCACCATACATGCCACCCAACGCATATTAAAATCTTTTTCACGTATAGACGTTTTACCTGCTTGAAGTTCTTCAATATAACGCTTTACAGGGGCTTCCCAATGACGTTGATTTGAAGCATTAATCGCATATTCTTTAGTGTCGGCAGCGACTTGAATGCTTTCAGAAGTCAGTAAAAATTCTTGAGTTTCAGGATCAAAAGTAAAGAATACTGTACCTGCACCAACAGTAAGTGCCATCATGGTTGATGGACCATAAAGAACATAACCAGCAGAAACTTGTTGAGTTCCCGCTTGCATGAAATCTTCGGCTTGTGTTACTGCATTTTTTGCAGGAAGAATTGAGAAAATTGTACCCACACACATGTTAATGTCAATGTTGCTTGAACCATCTAATGGATCAAATAAAACCAAGTATTTACCATTTTCTTGCGCAGGGGTAAATTCATCAAGCTCTTCAGATGCTAAACCACCCACATTTTTATTGATTTGTAATGCATCAATTAAATAATCATTTGAAATTACATCAAGTTTCTTTTGCTCTTCACCTTGCACATTTTCATGCTGTGCACTTCCTAATACACCCGCAAGTGCTCCTTTTTGCAAAAGTTGATCAATCCGTTTGCAAGTATTTGCAATGGTTGCAATAACATCAGCAAGTTCTGGTGTCAGGTTCCCTTGTTGTTGTTCTAAGAATTGGGATAATGTGCGATATGACATATCAGAGGTGCTCCAAAAGCGATAAATTTCTAACAAATTAAAGAATCCGACCATTTTAGATGAGTTCGGCACAAAATAAAAATCATCCTGTGTTATTTGTCGCGATTTTACACTTGAAAGTCTTTTTTAACGTGCTATGTTAAATATTAAAACAACCATTTATGGGAGTACTACAATGACAACAGCAAAGTTTGAAGCGACTCCAACTGCAAGTGAAGGTATTGATTTAAAAGATATCAGTGCGGAAAATGTTAAGGATGCATGGAAAGAATACCAAGCAAAACCTGAGTTTAAAGAGTTCAATAAACATGATTTGATTGATTCGATGGTGCTTCCTAAACAGGAAGTTATAGAAAAATCTACGAATTAGTTGAAAACTAATCAATATGAAAATTGAAAGTTTTTTACTTGGATATTTTTACAGTATTTAGATATTTAACGTTATAAATTTTGAGAAAAATATGTCGATTCAAAATCCAATTATCTTGTCGCATTCCTTTTTAGCCGATATGTATCAAGATTCTTATTTTCCTAAGCACTTAGTAGATCAACTGAAACAAACTTTATTGGATTTATGTCAACAAATTGAAGCACAAAAACCACAAAATTTAGATGCGTTATATATATTTACACATGTGGCAACAGAACACATCAATGTTCTACAAGATGCTTTTGATGAAGCGGAAAGCGAAATTGAAACAGTGGCAAGAGAAAGTATAGGTTCAGATATTTATTTTATTGCACAAAGTTATGGTTTTGTTGACGCAGATCAAGAGGAGTTAATTTCACCTCGTGATTGGTAAATTGAAAAATAGAAGATTAAAAATCATACTGCAATAACTGTAAAAATATTTTAAAGATAAAAAAATGCTCTAAATTTAGAGCATTTTTTTATAATCTTTTATTTCAACAATGGCGGAACAGCTTCATAGTTCAGCTCTACACGGCGGTTTTCTTTCCATGCTGCTTCATTGTGACCAGCATTAATCGGCATTTCTTTGCCATAGCTTACCGCTTCCAATTGACCTGCATTCACACCATTGGTTACAAGGTAACTCTGCACAGCTTTAGCACGGCGTTCGCCCAAAGCCATGTTGTATTCACGAGTACCACGTTCATCTGTGTGACCCGTTAAAGCCAAGCGTGAATTGGCATTTGCCATGAGAAATTGAGCATGCGCTTGTAAGGTTTGATAGTCTTCATTCGACAAGTCACTACTGTCATAATCAAAATGAACGACACGTTTCGCTAAAAATGCTTTATTTGCAGCAGTAACACCTTTTGAAGATGCGCCATTTAAGTTTTGTGCATTCAATGCTGCATCTTCACTGAGACCATCGGTGCTTACGGTTGTTGAGCCATTTGGGGTGTTTCCTGCTTCAATATTTGCCGCAGGTTTACGATTTGCACAACCCGTCATTACAAGGCTTGTTGCTAATAGTGGCAATGCCAAGTATTTCAATTTATTCATACTCATCTCCATGACGATTTTTAAAAAGTTCACTAAAAGTAGGAAATATGATGACTTTCAGTGCGTTGATTTAGAAAAAGGTTGCTTTAGAAAAAAATAATGCGTTGTTAGGTTTAGTCATTATTTAGGTGCCCAAGCTGGTTCACGAACTTCACCTTGTTCACTTGGTAAATTCATACGGAAGCGACCATCTGTTGACATGATTGCTAATAGACCACGATTACCTTCACGTGTGGCATACACCACCATTTGACCGTTGGGTGAGAAACTTGGCGACTCATCTAGACTTGTAGGGGTTAAAATATTGGTTACCCCAGTCAAAATTTCTTGAATCGCAACTTTATAGTTACTACCAGATGGGCGATGCACTAAAGCGACATATTGACCATCAGCACTTAAGCTACCACGTGCATTGAATGCACCATGGAAGGTTAATCGTTTGGTTGAACCATCAGCAAAGTTATAACGATAAATTTGTGCAGAGCCACCACGATCAGATGTGAAAATGAAAGATTTACCATCGGGTGCATAACGTGCTTCAGTATCAATGGCACTATCGACAGTCATACGCTTAACTTGGCGAGTGGCGAGATCCATTTGATATACTTCAGGGTTGTCATGCATGGATGCTGTGAACAGCATAGATTTTCCATCAGGGGAGAAGCTTGGGGCACCATTTAAGCCTTTAAAACCAGCTAATTTTTCACGTGTCCCTGTGGCTAAATCTTGTACATAAATGGCAGGGCGTTTGGTTTCAAATGAAACATAAGCAATTTTTTTAGCGTCTGGTGTCCATGCAGGGGACAAAATCGGATCACGAGAACTCAGCACTGTTTTTGGCTGTTCACCATCTGTGTCTGCTATTTGTAAGGTATAACGCTGTTCAGGTGTTGCAGGATTACGAAGTACATACGCAATACGTCCGCTAAAATCACCTTTAATTCCAGTTAGTGCTTGATAAATTGCATCACTGATCATGTGTGCTGCAGAACGAATACGTGATGCTGGTACAGTAAGTAATTCATTGAGTAAAAAAGCTTGTTTTTCTACATCATACAATTGGTAGCGTACAGAGAATGTACCATCAGCATTTTGTTTTGAATCACCTAAAACCACATAAGGTACACCTGCCACTTTCCATGCTTCAGCATTGACATTGTCTAGGCTTGCTGTTGCAGGTAGATTTTTTGAGGCACTGGTAAAACGTCCTGAGCGGTTTAAGTCTTGTTCAACGACAGGATAAATCGCTTGGTCATTACTAAAAGGAATAATTGCAATTTTAGGTGCACGTTCAGGTGCTTTGGCAATTTCAAAATAAAGCTGAGCATTGGCAGTGCTGATGAGTGCAGGTCCGATAGCTGCAATCATTGCCAATCCTAAAAAATGTTTATGCATCATTTTCATGGGTTGTTGTGTACTCAAATATTGGTTTTTTTAACAGTGTAAGCTTTGTAGCATGAAGACATGATTTTAATCTATATAAAGCATGTAATTATGAAGTGAAAATGAATGAAGAATATTCTTTATATGAATGTTCAGTCATTTATACCCCAAAATATGCAGAAAATTATAAAAACTCCCTACTTGAGCAGAGAGTTTTTATATTCATTTCACACGTAATAATGTTTTAAATGATCGTGCTTGTTTTCGTGCTTCAGGATCATCAGGCATTGGGTAGGGCGCAGCCGCACGAACTGCTTTTTCAGCAGATGCTTTGACCGCAGGATCTGAAGCATTGACTGATACATTCGTAACATTACCATTATTGTCTAAAATAACGGATACACTTGCTGTTTCACCAGGTTTATCTGGTGGATTCCAACTACTTTCTACTTTACGTTTAAATGCTGCAACTGCGTTACCAGCCACTTTTTTCGCATCAGCTTTGTTTTTTGCAGCTTCTTGTGCAGCCCTTTCAGCAGAAGATTCTCGTTCAGCAGCTTCTTTCGCAGCTTTATCTTTGGCATTTTGTGCATCACGTTCAGCTTTTGCTTGAGCGTCTTTAGCTGCTTTGTCTTTAGCAGCTTGTGCATCACGAGTAGCTTTTGCTTGGGCGTCTTTAGCGGCTTTGTCTTTAGCAGCTTGTGCATCACGAGTAGCTTTTGCTTGGGCGTCTTTAGCTGCTTTGTCTTTAGCAGCTTGTGCATCACGAGTTGCTTTCGCTTGAGCATCTTTAGCGGCTTTGTCTTTAGCAGCTTGTGCATCACGAGTTGCTTTCGCTTGTGCATCTTTAGCGGCTTTGTCTTTAGCAGCTTGTGCATCACGAGTAGCTTTTGCTTGGGCGTCTTTAGCGGCTTTGTCTTTAGCAGCTTGTGCATCACGAGTTGCTTTCGCTTGAGCATCTTTAGCGGCTTTGTCTTTAGCAGCTTGTGCATCACGAGTTGCTTTCGCTTGTGCATCTTTAGCGGCTTTGTCTTTAGCCACTTGTGCATCACGAGTTGCTTTCGCTTGAGCATCTTTAGCGGCTTTGTCTTTAGCAGCTTGTGCATCACGAGCAGCTTTTGCTTGAGCATCTTTAGTTACTTGATTCGCTTTTTCTTTCGCAGCTTTTTCAGTTGCCGCTTTCATCTCAGCTTCAGCTTTTGATTTTTCAGCAGCATTTTTTGCTTGCTTTAATTTATCAGCAGCGTCTAAACGAGCCTTTTCAGCCGCAGCGGCTTTTTGACGTGCAGCTTCATTTTTTGCTTTGGTTGCAGCAAGAGCAGCCAATTGTGTTGCTGCCGCAGCTTGAGCATCATTCGTAGCTTTTTGTAGATCGGCTTGAGCCTGATCAGGTTGAGTAGTTGGAATATCAGGTGCATCAGGTGTAGGTTCAGCAGTTTGCTGAATCGTTTCGGCAACATGATTATCTGCAGTCTCTGTTGAATCTGATTTGATGAGGGGTTTAGGCTCAGGTGGTGGTAAGTCTTCAGGCTTAATTAAGATGGTTTTAATTTGTTTAGGTGGTTCAGGTGGTTTACTCAATCCGAGAAAAAGTAAGCCAACAATCGCCACTACATGGACACCAACGGTGAAACCTAGTGCAATCGCTTTTTGTTTGGATTGTGGCTGTTCAATTTTTTTCATAACTTACTTTACGGACTCTGTCAGTAATCCAACTTGATTTAAACCGGCATCTTGGAGAGTTGCCATGAGTTGAATGACTTCACCATATGGACGGGACTGACTACCGTTAATCAGAACGCTGTATTGTTTTTTATCGGCTTCGGCTTGTTGTTGATTTTCAGTTAAAACAGTCTGTAATTCTTCCAAACTGATCACTTCATTTTGATGAGTTTTATCTTCAAGTTTAATTTTACCATCAGCTTCTAAAGTGACAATTGCCGGTCTTTCTTCTGACTGAATTGGGTTATTATTGGCTTGTGGTAAATCAACTTTAACGCCAGTAGTAATCATAGGCGCAGTAACCATAAAAATCACCAAAAGTACCAACATCACGTCAATATATGGTACGACATTCATATCACTTTTTAATGGTTTTTTGACGCGTTTAAAGCGTCCAGAACGCTGAATCGACATTAGTCATTGTCCTGTGTTGAACCCACAGATTGACGTTGTAAAAGCGCCACCATTTCTTCAGAAAATAATGCACGGTCTGTGTAAATTTCTTCACCTTTCGCCGTGTAATGGTTAAATGCCAGTACAGCCGGAATTGCAGCGAATAAACCAATGGCTGTTGCAATGAGTGCTTCGGCAATACCAGGTGCAACGGTCGCAAGCGTTACTTGTTCAACTTGAGCCAAACCAATAAAGGCATTCATGATGCCCCAAACTGTACCAAATAGACCAATATAAGGTGCAACAGAACCTATACTTGCCAATGCACTCACGCCATTTTCAATGCGACTTTGATCACGGCTTAAACCTACGCCTAAAATACGCTCAGTTCCTTCAATCATCGGAAGTCTATCGGTATGGCGTTTTTTGAGTTTGAAAAATTCACTCAAACCTTGATAAAAAATATCTTCTAAACCGTCGCGTTTAGAGTTGAGCTGTGCATTGTTATAGAGTGTATTGAGTTCTGCGCCAGACCAAAATATTTTTTGAAAATGCTCGTCACCTTGACGAGCTTTTTTATAGCGCATATGCAACGTAGCAATCAAATACCAACTAAATAATGATGCTAAGACTAAAACGAGCATCACCAATTGAACCACAGGACTCGCCTGTAAAATTAAATCAGAGATGTGTAGCGAGTTTTCCAATTGTGTTGCCATAGTTGCATGTGCCATTCATATTTTTATTGGTGAGCCAATTCGCGTTGAATCAGATCACGGATTTCATTGGGAATCCGCTGTGGTTTCATGGCAGCACTAATACATGCCAATTCGACCTCACCGGAAGCAAGCATGATTTCACCACGATATATATTTTGTTGCAATACAAAAGACGTGGCTTTACACGAAACTACACTTGCTGTAACAGTAATGAGGTCATCCATTAAAATTGGGCGTGAATATTTGAGACCAATTTTATGAACAACGAAGTTATAGTCTTTTTGATGCCAATAGTGACTGATGCCAGAAGCACGTAGCCATTCAGTGCGCGCGCGTTCCATGAAACGGATATGATTTGCATGGTAAACGATCCCGCCGGCATCCGTATCTTCAATATATACTCGGATTTGAAATTCAAATTTATTCGCCATGACTAACACCATATTTAAAATTAAATATTAATATATTTCAATATATTAGTTGATAATTACCAACTTATGATAAAAGCTGAAATGTAGTTTCTTTTAATTTGTAGACGCATGGTAGACGATAAAATAATAAGGTATATTATTGCGAATTATTGCTTAACTTAATTTTACTATGACCAACACAAGAATAAAACTCACAAAAACGTATATAGATAATCTCAGTGAGACTGGTATCTATCGAGATAGTGAATTAATTGGTTTTGCTATTCGCGTCAACACAACTTGTAAAACGTACATTGTAGAGAAAAAAGTTAATGGCAAAGCTGTCAGGTCTACGATTGGTCTACATGGAAATCTAACATTAGCTCAGGCGCGAATTTTAGCACAGGGTGTACTTTCACAAATGGCGCAAGGTTACAATCCAAATCAAATTAAAAAAGAAAAAAGAGAACAATTAATTATCAATGACAGAGTGTCAAAACAGCAACCTACATTAGCAATTGCCTATGATGAGTATTTAAAGCACAGAAAACTAAAAAGTAGAAGTTTAGAGGACTACAATCGAACTGTGAGCCAATATTTAGTTGAGTGGAGAAATTTAAAACTTATTGAGATAACTAGAACCCACATACAAGAAAAATATGCAGAACTAACTGAAAATAGTCCAGCACAAGCAAATATCGCAATGGCTGTATTCAGGGCAATATTTAATTTTTCTGTAGAGCACTTTCTTGATGAAAATGATAATTCACTGATAAATACAACCAACCCTGTTTCAACTCTTAAAGCAAAACGAACATGGAATAAGATCAAACGCCGTAAAGGGTATGTGAAACAAGAGCAATTAGGTGATTGGGTTAATGCTGTTATGAATTTCACAGCTTTACGCCAAGAGCGAAATACTGTTAGGGATTTTTTATTAACCCTAGTTCTAACAGGTTTTAGGCGTAAAGAGTGTGAGACTTTAACTTGGGATGCATTGGATTTAAAATATGGATGGATTACATCACTAGATCCTAAAAATGATGACCCTCACACCTTACCAATGGGTGATAGGTTGTGGGAAATGATGAAAAGTCGAAAAGAACAGCAATATAATGATTATGTATTTGCTTCACCGCGGTCAAAGCTAAAAGGCTATACAACACACTTATATGAAGCTAAAGCAAAAGTTATTGAATCGAGTGGGGTGGAGTTTACTTTTCACGATCTACGAAGAACATTTAGCTCTATTGCTGAAAATTTAGATTATGGCCAATACACAATAAAGCGACTTTTAAATCACACTGTTTCATCGGATGTGACCGAGGGTTATGTTCAGATTAGTGATAAAAAATTAAGAATGGCTATGCAAGAGATTGAAGATATTGTTTTTGCAGGGTATGAAAAAGGGGATTAAATCCCCTTATGCTGTGTGTTGTAGTTTTTTACCACCAAAAAAATCAAGAACATCTGCTTTTTTGTATAGAACTTTTCGAGTTCCTTTAGGTTTTGTATATGGTATCCCACCACCATCACAGCGTTTTAATTGCAACCACGGTAAAGATACCTCAAAAGTAATAGCAATAGTTTCAGGTGGAAAAGCAGCATCAACAGGTGAAGCCCAAAATTTAATAGCCTCAGCAGTTTTTTGCTCGATAGACATTCTATCTAATTTCGTTAAACGGCTCATGACACCTCCTTCAAACTTTGAGCTATTTCAGAAGGTAGGTCTTGCGATAAACCCTCATACCAACAAATATCGCTATCTTCGCCACGAGCATCCATTTCGCCTTCATGACCGCAATTGCAACATTTAACTTTATCACCATCATGGAATATTCCGACAAGTGAAGATGTTGAATAAATAATTGCTTCACAATGACCGCAATTAAAACAATCAGAACCCCAATGGATTTTAATTTTAATCATGACTTTGCTCCTCATCTAATTCACTTAAAGCATCGTTTGGATCAGTTGCTGTTAATTCAATCTGCGCTAAACAAGCCATATGCCACATGCTTTGTTCCATTGGATGGCTTGATTCGTAAAGATTGCTGTGGCGATCTCTAACATGCTCATAACCAAGGTGCAGATAAAAAGCCTCAGCAAGGGCATGAGTCTGGTCAACAATTTGTTTTGCGGTTCTACTCATGACTTTGCTCCTGTGCTTCGATCACTTGAATTAAACGCTTATGTGCATTACGAATCGGCAATCTATGACTTTCTCGGATTTCAGGTAATTCACTTTCTTCTACAGAAATTGGTAAATTTTCATAATCCTTACAATATTTAGTAACTACTGAATCAATATAAACAGCCATCCATTCATCACTGATTACACGTGGCACTAAAACAAAATCTTCAGGCACTTGGGCTTTAGTTATCCACGCCATCCATGCACCCATAATGAATGCATAACTAAGCCTATGATTGGTATGGTCTGGGTGGTAATACTGATTGAGGCTTTCATTAAAACCAAAATCAGAACCATGAAGAATGCCTTTGATATCGGGTAATTTTTCAAATTCTTGTCTTAATTTTTGAATATCCATCACGCCACCATCCTTTGATTTGCCTTTTTAAGCTCTTCAATAAATTCTTTGCCAATTACTAACCAGTGATTTAAATAATCATTCCATAAAATCTGACACGCCTTATTCATCTTGCCATTTTGCCAAAGTACAATTTGTCTGCGTTCTTTACACATCTTCGGATTGATACAAACCATTGAGCCATCGCTGTTTTGTTTCGCTTTGTACCCCAACACTGTGATAAACACAGTGAAGAGGGTGAGGTGGGATTTAGGTATTTTTTTCATGAAGCCACCTGCGAACCTTGATTTTCCAATTCAAAGCGACGTTTCTTAACAAGGTCCATCAGCTTTGGTTGAATATCAGCGTGACGAGAACGAATTTCAGGTAATAGTTCATTTAACTCATGCTCATTTTGAGTATTCTGTATTCGGACCATTAACGATGGTGGTTGCTCTGTAGCTACTTCTTTTTGATCGTTCAATTCGATCAATCGCTTATTCATAGCCTGAATGACAGGTTTGCGCTGTTCCTCATTCCAAGATTTTGTATAGCGGATTTGTGCATTAACTTCGATTGGTGTTTGAGCATTAGCTACTGCGTCAAGAATTGCGTCTAAATGCTCTTGATGTTCAGGGTCAGGCTCCATATGTCCCAATGTTGCTTTACGCTCAGCAAAGATGGCCAACAATTCTTGATGATCTTCAGGTTTCAGTTTTGCAGCTGAAATAGCAGGTGTAAGTCGCTCTAAAGCATCGATTGAATCCATGTCATATATGTGACTAATCAGAACTTCCTTAGTTTTTTTATACAGAAGATCAATAGGTGTGCCATCGCAATCACCAGCACTTTGTTTCAGTGCCGCCTTTTCAGCCTGCGCATTAATGAGATCAATAGTACTTGGTTTATTGAAATCAGTAATTTCAATGGTGTTTTCCACTTCTAAAATCAAAGAGTCTTCAGGAGTGGTCACATTCTCTTGAGCTATGATTGTGATGGCTTGGGTAGGTTCAGCCAATTCTTCAACCTTATTCTCCCAAGGCGCATCTCCACTTTCTACACCTGAAGGCTCAACGTCAGCAATGGTCAAAGAGGTATCAGTAGTCTTTTTCCGTGATTGACGTTTTTTTGTTTCAACAGGTTGATCACTGTCTTTTTCTACCGCATAACCTTTTTGAAGATAGATCGTATTTTCAAAACCTAAAACCTTTTGGATCGCCTCGAGCTGTTTGCTTGCATTCTCACGATCACGTTGTGCAAATCCTGCTTTAACATTTTCTACGAGTTGAGTATTACTACTACAGAACTGAGTTAAAGTAACTCGGTTGAAGTTCTCTACAATACAAACCTCTTGGCCATCTACCAATTCATCAAGAGAAAAGGGCTTAAGGAATGTAATGCCTGCTAATTCAATAGAATCAATTTTTATAGAAAATTCATAGCCAGGCATTGCAAAAACCGTAGCAGGGAATTGATCCAAATCATCAAATTCAATCAAGCCACCTACAGAACGACACATGATCTTTTTGCCAGCCATTAATGCTGTAAAAGCTTCATTACCATTTAGAATATTCATATTGTTGTCCTATTAATGATGCATTTGGTTGGGTTGATTGTTCTTTTGAGATTTACTTTGAGTTGGCCATCCCATTTGATCTGCTCGAGCACGGCAGGCATTGGTAATACCCACTTCATAAGTTGTACCCTTAAATTTATTTGCAGCTGCTTTCAGAACCTCCTTATCGGAAGTATTTCTAATTGCATTCAAAGCATCATTAAAAAGTTGGGATTCAGTACGCTTTGGCTTTTGTTGGCCATTTGACTGTTGATTGCCTTGATTCTGTGCTTGTTGCTGATTATTTTGATTTTGCTGAGCCTGTTTTTCTTCTTCAGGTAAGTCTTCACCTGCATAGATGTAAAGACCTAAACCGTGAGCAGCAATTCCTTTCACCAAGCAACGCATCATTGCACTATTAACATCAAAAGCATTGGGGTTTTGGATTGCTTTGTTCATGTTGTTCATCACAGGTAAAAACATATAAATGCTTTTACTAAACATGATTACGTCACATTGAACCATCATTGTTCCATCACTAAAGACCATTGGATCTCGGAAATTCCATGATGCTTGTGGATCAGCTTTCATTGCTTCAGCTACGGCAAAGGCCCAAGATAAATATGTAAATTTACCTTTTTTTTCAGTGTGGCCATTCACATTGATCTTTGATAAAGCTACAAAATTATTAGTTTGCTCAACAGGATTTTGATTATTTGTCATTGTTTTTATACTCCACGGCTACGAGGTGCGGTTTTTTTCCAATCTCTATATTCAGGAGAGGAAAAGTGGCCAACTTCTTCAAGAACCTTGTTGTGTTCTGCTTTATTTTTGGCGTTACGTGCTGTTTCTATATATGAGATAACCCAGTCTTTCATTGTGGCTTTATCTACAAAGCGGAGCTCACCGTTGATCTCCATGTACACCTCAAAGCCTTTTAGACCGTAGTTCGCATGTGCATCATCTTTGATCTTGACGAGTGTGTAATAGAAAATACTCTTAGTACCTACACGGTAACGCTCATTACGATTACCATCGTAGCCAAGGAATTCAGAAGAATAGTTTGCAGCCTTTTCTTTTTGCTTACGCTCCCAACTATTTTCAAAACCTGGTGTAAAACGAAACTCAAGAAAACCACTGTAAATATCTGCGATGCTGATTTGAGCAGCATTGTTTATATGTGACCAATTATTGGTGCCAACTTCAGCGAAGTCCATTTTTAAACCTTTCCCAAGCGACTCAAAAACTTGAGCAGGGGAAATGCTTTGTTTGATAGTTTGAGTAGTCATTTAAACGCCCTCCAACATACGGTTTTGAAGCATGTGAGCTACCAACATCGCATTGATAGTCAAATGGTCATTGAAGTCGGTGAAGTCAGAAATTTTATTGCCTGAGTTGTCGTAGGCTTGGTCTACAGCAAGGTCTAGAATTTCAGCATTCATGAAATCACTACCTGGCACACCGTAGTCATCTTCAACAGTGTTGTATTTGAAATTCACATCGAGTGTGAAGCCATCTAAGCGAACAACAGCGGTACCTGTATTTTCCCGAAGATCCATAGCCGCTACAGCATTTTGAGCAGGAGCATGAATAGAAGTTGGTAACTTGTACTCAGTAAATTGAGGGTTATAAGCAAGTGCGAGTGCACCTGTTGTGAATAAACCGCTGAGAGCAACGGCTTTAATAAACCCGAAGCGCTGTACACGATGTGTAACAGTAGGGTTGATTGATGTTGGTTTTAGATTCATAATTGCCTCGTTAGTTTCAATTAGCCCCACGTCCTGCCAGATCGTTTGGGGCTTTTGTTTGTCTGTGAGGTAAATATAACTATAGTTATTTTAATAGTCAAGGGTGAAGTTATAAAAATATTACTTTGATTATAATTTTAATAACTGTAATTGTTGTTTTATGTTTTAATAGGCAAAAGAAAACCCACGCTAGGTGGGTTAAATTCATCGATTGGATTGACCTAACTGCATCGGATCATTGGCTTTTTTTAGACTATTCTGCAGAGTTAAGGGCGTAGACGAGATTGAATATTAGAACGAATGTCTGCCACAGAGACTCCATTTGCGTTTAATTGAGATTTTACCTCATTGAAAATATCATGTGTTTTAGATTCATCAGAAATTGTTAATATGATAGTAAAAGGAATTGGTTCAATTATTTCATAGCCAGCTCGAAAGCCAGGTTCAATAACCAATCTACAAGCGGATGAGTTTCCTTCGTTTTCAAATTTTTGTTCAATTTTTCTAACAGGACACCATTTTGAACCATGTTTAATTCTGACTTTTTCTTCTACGCAAAAACCAGAACCTGCACTTTTTAATATATTACCAAAAGTGTATTTTTGATTTTTAGGGCTAAATTTCTCCTGTCTTAGCCATACATCCAGTGTGTGTAATATGAACTCTGCGCCATTTAGTCTATCAATGCCTGGTGAGTAAATAAGAGTAATATTTAAATCACCATCAATTCCTCCTTTTTCATTCATGAGACTCTGTGGCCAGGAAAAATCAAATATCAGTTTTTGATTTTTTGCTACTTCACTTTCAAAAACCATTGTAATTTCATGATCGGATGTTTCGAGAGAGGTGCTTGCTTTCTGCGGGATGCCGAAACCTAGGAAATCATTACCTACGACCTTCATGTTGTCTTTATTTGACCATTCGGGTTTGATAGCATGATGGATTAAAAGAGCCTTTAAGGTTTCTGATTTGGTATAGTTTGGAATTGCATGATTTAGATTGGCTAAAGTTTTTGCTACTAATGGCGCAGCATAACTGGTGCCACAACCATGTGCTAAATTTCCATTTGGGTCTATAGATGCTAGATTGTGGGGAGTAGCATATGACCCACCAATATGAACCAAGTCTGGTTTTTGACCAAAAGATACGCCAGGCCCACGACGGGTATATTGGCTTGGCCGTAAATTTTTAGAAGATCTTTCAGGATCTATAGCCCCAACAGAAATAGATTGTATGCTTTCAGCTGGCTGGTATACGCGATCTTGTCCTTGATGTCTGTATTCTGCCAGCATTTTTAAAGTATCTGTGGAATTCTCTGGCCATTCATCACGCATAATACTTGGATTTAAATTTCCAGCGGAGAGGACAAAAATCACATCATGTTTTTTGCTGAGGTTATCTATTATATTTGCAAAAATACTATAGCGATTATCTTCTACGCAATTTAATAGATTTAAACTCATGTTGAAAATTCTAACTCCATTTGCTTTAGCTTCTGGAATTAATTCATCTAATAATTGAAGTAAATCAATAAATCCTTTGGGGTAATAATCTTCAAAGTCATTAGTTGTTGGAAGTAAATCAAGATCATATATTTTGCAGTTATTTTCATCTAAAAGGGATTCATTATTAAAATGTTTAGAGCCTACTATTAAACCGCCAATAAATGTACCATGAGATAAATCTTGCTGCGATCTTGTGAGGAAATCTGCTCTACCAGCAACCCAATCCTCAATAATAGGGTTGTCAGTTATCCCTGTGTCTATTACACCAATAACAGGGTAGCTCTTACCCTCTAATGGACTAGGCAACTCGGCATTTAAGGTGGTTTGAGAAATATTTTGGGATGATTGTACAATTGGTGGTAGGAAGATTGTTCGTATTACTGGTGAGTCTTCTAGTGTTTTTAACAATTGTTTGTGTTTTCTTATATTCTCAATATCTGTGATATTACTAAATTTTAGAATAATAAAAATAGAATTTAGCCAAGATTCAGCAATATAAGAAATTTTTACATCAGGGTATATTTGTTGAACTCTTTCAATACAAGTGCTTAAGGATTTACGTTCGGCTGTTGTTTGATTATTAAAGTCGATAAAAGTTTCAATATAATAAGAATGTCCAGTTCCTGTTTTTGCTAACCATTCAATAGATTGATTTATTGTAAAATTTCTTTTATCAGCACTATCGTATAGTCTTATTTCATCAATAACACTAACTTCACTTCTCAATACAGATACCTTTGCTTTTAATTTTCCATCTTTTTTTTCAAAAATCGTTTCTTCTGGTGCTCGGGAGATAATCTCACGTATATTCTCCAGCTCATCCACGGTTAGCTCTACGATAATATCACCGAGTTGATTACCCCCCATCACGTTTTGAACGTTTTTTTCACTAAAAAGCTGGGTTGTTGGTCTATGTGATTTTGCCCACCCTGCATCATGTAGCGTAATATTCGTATAAACGAGTTGCTCATTTTTAAATTTTGATTTCTCAATAATATTTGAAATAGAGTTATCTAATTTTTCTTTATGTTTAACAAAGTCACTATCCCTTCCTTCAAAAAAATCAGTATTACTTCCTCCAGGAAGTCTTTTTATTGTTTGAACAAAATTTTTTGAGTTTAAAATTATTTGAACTGGATTACTCATTATGGACCCTCTATAAATTATTTCTTCAATAAACGGCTGATATTAGGTTGTTTGGTATTTAGTAACTCAGCTATTTCTATTTGAGTTAATTGAAAAACAGTACTGTGTTTTAAAAACTTTACTAGGTGTTCTTCATCTGAATTTAAATTTTTAACAATTTCGATATTTGTTAAATTGGCATTTAAGTTAATAAATTCTTTTATTGCATTAATGAAATCAAAATTATTTTTAGTAATAACTCGCTTTCTATTTATAAATCCTATCAGTTTAGATAAGTCAGATCCACTATAGTTATCTGTCATTGAAGCCAAAAAATTTAATTGTAAATAAGATAAAGCTGTAGTGTTATTTGTCAAATTTACAAGAATTTGTTTTCTAACGTTAAGAGATGGTTTTGGTACTTCAATTCTTAAATCGAATCTTCTCCAAATTGCAGGATCAAGTAGTGATTCGTGATTTGTGATAGCGATTGTATAGCCAATTTTACTTCTCTCATCTAAACATTGAAGTAAGGTATTCACTACTCTTTTTAATTCACCTAATTCATTTGGATCATCTCGAAGTTTTGCAATTGCATCAAATTCATCTAGAAGCAAAATGCATTTATATCGATTTACAAAGTTAAAAAGATTGGCAATATTTCTAGCAGTGGTCCCTAAGAAAGAAGAAAGTAAGCCATCTAGTTTTGCAACAACTAGGGGTAGTTCTTGTTGAGATGCAAGATAAGTTGCTAAATGGGTTTTTCCTGTGCCTGGTAAGCCAAACAACATTACGGAATAGGCTGGACTAATACCATTTTTTTGCAAATCATCAGCATTTCGCCACTCTTCCTGTAAATAGCTAATACTCTTCTCAAGATTTTCTTCAAAGGTTGGCTTATCATATTGATTATTTTGGAAAAAAATAATGTCTGCTAGATAGCTTCCTGACTCTTTATCAACAGGAGGTTTAACATTCGGAGAAAGGATTTCGCCACTAAGTGCTAATTTAGAAAGCGTAACTCTACTAGGTTTTAGCTCCGTTTCAATACTATGATTGTCAATAATTTCTTTAAGAATATTGGCTTGTTCCATGTGGTTATCTTTTTCTAATGCTTTTATTAGCTTTTTTATGTGGTTGATTAAAGCATTAGAAGGGCTTTTCATGCTTGAACGACAGATTGCCGAAACAGTTGAAAAATATTCCATGATAAGTCCTGAATACGATTTAAGTAATTTTGAATATTTTATACATTTTATTTGTTAATGAAAGGCATTATTTGCATATTTTTATTAATTTTGTGCATAAAAAATACTTTTTCTTGATTTTTATATTTAATCTCAGGTTTGACTGCTTTTTTGAATTTGATTTTTTAACATCCTTATATAACCTAATCAACTTATCATCACCTATTCAAGGTAATGGGTTTCCCCAACCATTCAGAGGTTGAAGGCTGTAAGTACATGTTATAATTTTCCATGAGATGTGTTTTAAAGTACTGCGTCGGGTTCGCAGTTTTAATAATTTTTAATCACCCAAAAAGCTGAATCCGTTTAAATTTTTTGTTCGCTTTAATCTGGCTTTTATAAAATTTATCTTTATCTGCTGAATCAGAAAACTCTTTGAATGTACTTGCTTCTAAAAGTCTATAAATAAACTTTTCACCGGTCTTTAGCACCACAGTTAATAAGAGGTGCTGGTAGAACACACGGCTGATTTTACGGGAATTAACTTCAATTATTTGCATATCGTGATTCCCTTCCCGAAATTGCATCGGGTTCGAAGATTATAAAACCATTGAAGCCCAACAAAGGGCTACCACCACACACAGCACCCCTAGTTGTATGTAGTCAAATTTATTCATACAGCCGAATACCTTTCTAAAAACTCATCTATCCATCCCTGTGCCAACTCAAGATTGATTATATCGGCTAGTTTTAGATTGGTTTCTTCTCCTTCATTAAAGCCTTCAATAATGGCCTCAAAGATATTTGCTTCACTAATGGCTTCATTTGCCATTTCCGCAGCGTCATAGCTCTGTTTGGCTTTTTTAAGTGACGTTATTTGCTTATCAATTACTGCACCAATTTTACCTAACGCCAACTTAAATTCTTGACGATTAATAGTTAGTGTTGTTTTAGATTTATTAAGAGTTGCAATCATAATGTTCTCTTTTAAGAAAATTTAATTACCCAGCTCGCCAAATTTGGCGTCCTATTACTTTGAAATTTTTACCATTTTCTTCTGTAACTATCTTATCTCTATATTTTTCATTAAGGCTATGGAGTATTAGAGAACCATCAGCTTCTTTAAATATCTGTTTGATCATGCCTTCACCTGCTAAATACACAGCATAAATCTCGCCATCTATAATATCTGTTTGGGCTAAATTAATTCCCACCATGTCACCATCTTTAATGAATTCAGCCATGCTGTCGCCTTTAGCTTTAATGATTTTCATTGAATTTTCAGTGACATTTTTTGCTTTTAAGAACGAAGGTGGGAAGGGTATTTTCCCATTTATAGCATCGAAGTGAAACTCTATAGATTCGCCCACACCACAAGAAAAATTAGCTTCAACAACATCTATCCAAACAAATTCATTGTCAGATCCATGTTCAACAATTGTTGGTTTGATTAAGTCTTTTTCTTCAAAAGTATCATCATCACCGCCTGTGGTAAGCCAATAAGGATCAACACCAAGGAACTGAGCAATCATTGGGAGAAATGCTGATTTCTGGTTTCTTCCTGATTCAAGTGCTTGATATGCAGGTTGAGATATTTTGACAGCTTCAGCAACTTCTGCTTGCGTCTTACCGGCTTTCTTCCGGGATTCTTTTAAACGGTCTTTAAGAGCCATGACAACCACCAAATTTCTTTAAGTAAATATATAACCTTAGTTATAAGTAATCAAATAACTATAGCTATTGACTATCGATAACTGTAGTTATAATATTGGTTATATTTTGCAGGGATATAACCATGACTGAATCAATAAATAATAAATTCCAAATGCTTGTAGCCCACTTTGGTGGACAAGAAAACACAGCCAAAGCTCTTGCTGTTAAACAACCTGCAGTATCCGGTTGGGTTCGTGGCACTAAAAAAATGTCTGAACTTGTAGCTATTCGTGCGCAAGTTGCCACAAAGGGTGAATTTAAAGCAGTTGAACTCTGTCCATCTTTAAAAGGGAGTTTTGAGCAATTAACTGCTTAACCAATTATCACTCGGTCAATGTTTTAAATAAACGTGAAAGAAAACAAGGATTTCACAAATGGAAATTAATTTAAGCCGTGAAGCTCAGAATGCAATCTGGCAAATGATCAGCAAGACACCTGGTTTTACTCCCAAGGATATAGCTCAAGTGGTCGGGGATTCACATAACACTATTTGCAATTACGCAAATATCAACATGCCTAACCATTTACCAAGTTTAAAAAAACTCGAAGCCATTCTTTATTACACACAAAACCCTGCCTTATTAAAGATTTGGGCGCATGAACTTGGTTTTGCATTGGTGCCTGTGACTTGTGACCGTAGTAAGCATCATGAGTTATCAATTTTTGAAGCGATGATGCAACACAATATTAAGTCAGGAAAGGCGAACAAGGTTGTTTATGAGGCGTATGAGGATGGTGTCATTACACCACAAGAATATGAAGAAATTCACCAACTCACACAGAACTTAGTTGAATTGGCGACAGCTGTAGAGCAAGCAGCTTTAAAGCAAATGAAAAAATATACATCAGGGTCTGAAATAGAAAAAGCCTGATGGATGAGATCAGGCTTTTAGTAATTCAAAACTTCAGAGGGCATTGAATATGAAATCAAATATACCAAAACATCCATGCGCTAACAAGTGCACAGATTTTAAAGAAGAGCAGTGTAATACCTGTTTAATTCCCTCGAATTCGACGGAATTAGAATTAACTAGTAATGACTTTTTAGTTGGTGATGTGGTTGTACTCACGGACTATTGCATAAGTTTTAAATCAAATGATTTATTTGAAGTTCAAAACAAGACATTGAGTCGATTATGGTCAATAAAATCTAACAATCATTTAATTTTGGCTTCATCAAAAGAAATCCGTTCAGCGACTCTCGCAGAACTTCAAGCCAACCGCCGTTTAACCGAAGCTGAACAAGCTTTAGCGGAGGTTTCATGAATAGTCAATTTCAAAGACAGCCTGAGTTTAAACAACAGCAAAGTGTGCAGTCATTCTATGAACCTGCATTGCGTGTGTTGAACGAAGTTTATGAAATCAAAAGGGTAAACCTCGAACGTCGTGGCTACAACAAAGACAACGCTGCAGTAACCAAAGAAGAGCTGGCTCAGAAGATGGCGTACAGATTCAAAATCACTATTTGGTTAGCACATCAAGTTATTACGAGTTTGATTAAGACTCAAACGATAGAAGCATTTGGCGGGTATGTGAAGCCGATAGTGGAGGGTGCTAAGTGAATCATTTTAGTACCGGTCATGACGTTGTCGATCAAATTGGGAATACGCATTTTGAGGGAAATATCATCCCTGCACATTGGTATCAAATTTTCAAAATGAGCAACGGGAAACCTGATTTAAATGCCATTATTTTGCTCTCAGAAGTCATCTATTGGCATCGTCCAACAGTGGTGCGAGATGAGTACACTGGTCAAATCGTGCGCGCAAAAAAGAAGTTCAAAGCAGACCTTTTGCAACGCTCATATCAAAGTTTTTCGGATCAATTTGGCTTCTCAAAACTGCAAGTTAAAGAGGCTTTTGATCGTCTTGAGGAATATGGGGTAATCAAACGCCATTTTCGTACAATTGAGGCTAACAATCAGAAATATAACAATGTTTTATTTCTTGAGCTAATTACCCCTGTGCTTTTTGAAATGACCACCCTCCCCACTTCAAAAGAGGGAGGCTCCCCATTTCAAAAGGTAGACCCTCCCCATTTCAAACAGGGGACAAATACAGAGACTACTACAGAGATTACTACAGATATAAACACACAAGAGAATTCACCTGAAAATTCGGTTGATGAAGTTTTAAATCTTTGGGTCCCTGATTTACATTCTCTGAATTCTTGGTTGCAACGCTCTGGTGAACAACCAATGACTCAAGATCAGGTTGACCAAGTATTACTTGAGGTGAACTCACATTACTCACCACGCTTGAAATCAGGATTGGTGACTGACACCCAAATGTATTCAAATTTTGTGAAGTGGATTAAGCGCAAACCAACAGCGAAAAAATCAACACGAGCTGATAACAAAAAGAATCAACCAACCAACCGCCACGTCAACGACGCATGGGGTGAGATAAAACACCATGCACCTGCAACCGATATTGATTGTGGAGATTTGATATGAACACTCATTTTTATGGATTTGATATCCAATCTTCAAATCAGATTTGCCCGATACACAAAACCGAAATGTTGAAACTAGGTGGTCACATCAACTGCAAACAATGTTCGATTGATTCAGTTGCTCAAAGTCAAAAAGAACATGCTCATGCTGTGAATACCATGGTTCGTAAAAAACACTTTGAAGGCGCTCAGATCCCAAGTCGACATGCTGATAGCGGTTTTGGAAATTACATGGTGCAGAACAACGGACAGCAACACGCTAAAGCACAATGTGCTTCATTCGTGAAAGATTTTAATTCAGGCGTTAAGCGTAATTTGATCATGGTTGGTCGTACAGGCACAGGTAAAACCCATTTGGCTTGCGCTTCGGCTAGAAACATCCTTGACAAGGGGAAATACGCTCGTTACGTCACTTCTGAAGATATGGCGAATGAGATAGCTAATGCCTGGACAAAAGCCGATGACAGCGAAGCAGGTGCGATTTACCGCTTTACGGATGTGGACTTATTAATTCTTGATGAGTACGGATTACATGATCGTTTTGAGAATCGACTACAACTTGTACACAAGGTTTTATATGCACGTTATGACGCATGTAAACCAACCATGTTGATTTCAAATATGACCAGGGATGAATTAGTAATGGATTTGGGGGATCGTTTGTGGTCACGCTTTCAACATGATGGCTTGACTGTAGTTGAGTGCAATTGGGCTGATTCTCGAACAGGTGGTACAGCATGAACGAAATTCTAAATCAACGCATTCAATCAGTTCGAATTGGAAAGGATATCACGCATGCACAACAAGTGGCCAAGCGTCATTTACGTGAAGATCTAGAAACAGAAATGGAAAAGTTCTTAGCGCGTGGCGGTGTGGTTAAGCAGGCTGTAAATCTAGTTGATGAAGTGAAGCACGGCACAAATACCCAGTATACCAAGCGCGGTTGTCGTTGTGAGATATGTCTGGCATGGGCGTTAGAGAAGGGTGTAATTAAAACAACGACTTTAAGGGTGACAGCATGAAAACAATTCCTTGTGAACAGGATTTACTTAGCCTTGATCCCAATACCTATGCAGAAGCAATGGCACGTTGTCAAAACGCTGCACAGGATTGTCCCGAAGCAGGTCATTGCAAGTATGAAGGCGAGTGCTTTAACCATCTCACACACGCTGAAGCAGTAGAGCGATTGGAGATCGTTGAGAAAGAACTTGAAGAATATAAGTGCAAATGGTCAAAGCTAAACAGTAAGCACATTCATTTGCTTTCAAGTCTGAAACTATCAATAAGCGATGCTGTTCAGAAACAAAATCAAGAATATGCATTCGCATATCGTTCTTGCTTAGCAATGTTGGAGAGAGTTCTTTGAGTAGTATTTCTCTTGCTGAATACAAAAAGCTCTACGCACCGAAGAAGCAAGTTAAACGCCGTACCACGGTTAAAGCAGAGCGGACTGTCAGCGAGGGTGAGGCAAAGTTATCTCAGCAATTGAAAGCATACAAGATCGGATTTGAGCAGGAGTTTAGATTCGATCCAAAACGTAAATGGAGAGCTGATTTCCACCTGGTAGGTAAAATGATTTTGATCGAGGTTGAAGGTGGAATTTGGAGTAATGGGAGGCATACAAGGGCAAAGGGATATTTAGGGGATATGGAGAAATATAACTCAGCTCAATTGTTGGGTTATTCAGTGTATCGGTATAGCACTGAGCAGGTTAAAAGTGGTTTGGCGATTGAAGAAATTAGACGGTTAGGGTGATGGGATGAATGCGATGGTTAAAGTGATGGATTGGTCTAAGTTCACAGCTGAAGAATGGTTTAAGCAGTACGGGGCATATATTCAGACCTGTCGCATGAAATCAGGGAATGAGCCTGACAGCTTAGGTGTGAATCAGATCTATTGGTTGATCTGTGAAAACAACAAAGGGATGGCACCACGTAAGAATCAATTGATTTGTGATATTGATGATTTTGAAGCTGATGAAGTGCGAAAACTGATTATTGATTTAAAATACTCAAGTCGTATTTGTGATTCAGCAAAAGCAGCAGTAAATCTTTTCATTGAGAAAAATGTAAGAGGGATGTCTTTGCGTCAAATGGCTGCTCAGTTTTGTTTGGGGCGCACATCACTTGATGCGATGCTATATGCAGGTAAGTTTTATTTAGCAGGACACGATAAAAGATTGCGACTTGAATAACTTGCATGTACGGACAGGATATGGCATATTTCTGCTATAGTGGACGAAGTTATGGTAATCCACACAGTTTAGTTTTCCATGCCTACTTCTAGAAAGTGGGTATTTTTTTGCTCATCGAAAAGGTGTGACTTATTATACTAATTGGCATGTTGCAGATAACTTAAATATCATTAAAATGCCGCAGCCATTTCGAGGGATAGCTAATGTGGAATTTTATTAAAAGCTTTAACAACTTAAATACTTATTTATTTCTTTCGGTAGTATTACTTGGTGCGGTGATAGGACTTTTTTTACTGAATTCGAAGATGTGAAAAGGCGCTTAGGTATCTTTTATTAAAATTTTAGATATTCCTTATTTTTATTAAAAAGTGGTGTTATTGGTATAATTCAAAGCAACATAATCCTTAATCAGCGCAAAAGATAAAGGCTAAAGCCTCACATGAATGTGGGGCTTTTTTATTGCCTGAAATTTATTAAAAGGTGCTTGTGACATGCACAAGTAATATGATTGGGAGATTTATCATGCCAGCATATGCATAAGGGTAGTACGCCACCCAAGGGCGATTTTGATTTGTGACGCTGCTATACGAGTTTGGTATATCAGCTATAAGCGCAAACGGTGGGATGCAGAAACCAGCCGTATAAATCGGTTTGAATCCAATGTGATTTCGTCACACATTGAGTTAGCCTCAGAGCCATAAATTGTGGTGACTCCCGACCAAAGAAGATGAAAGACACAAAGCAGATCAATAGCTAACTTTGAGAAGTTTATTGTGTTGAGTAGCGGTAGATCAGTTGCCGAGCTGATTAATATCGTAATCTAAGGCAAGGATGTGGCAGATCACCATGTCCTTTTTTATTGCGCCATTAGCTCAGTTGGATAGAGCATCCGCCTTCTAAGTGGATGGTCACAGGTTCAAGTCCTGTATGGCGCGCCAGACATTTAACAACTGAATAGTTATCTTTTTTATTGATTAATGTTGGGTTGTTTTGTTATTTTGTAATATTATGCCAATTAAATCACACTTAAAATCGGTTATTTTAGTAATATAAATAGCTTCCTTATGAAGCACATTTAATTTTTATAGTCTGCTACCTTCCCCAAGGCGCAGGCTTTTTTTATGACCGAAATTTAATTATGACGAATCTGTCATTTTTAGACCTTTCGACTTTGATATCTTCAAAGTGGTGTATTTATACCTAATTGGATTAACGTTTAACTCTGATGTAAGGAGAATAATTTGCTTCAATTTTTAAAATGTTTATTTGGTTTACATGGTGTGACTGAAACTCACTATTGTAATGATGGGGATGTGGAAGTTTGTAGAAACTGTCTTAAAGTGAGAAATATTAAATAATTTGCTGAACGTATTACGGCACATAAAACCCCGTCGCATTCTAGATGTTGACGGGGTTTTCTTTTCTTATAGGTGGTGAATATGGGTATAGTCAAAGCAAAATGGAACATTGAAAGATACGAAATCTAAATCACCAAATGGCAGGCATTGTCACGTGGATTGATGTCACGTAATGATATAATGCTTGTTGGCAAGAAGATTAAGCAATTAAAAAAATGGTCGAAGAATCTAAGGAATATGCTAAATACGTGATTTAATTAAGTCCAAAATTATATTTTTAATGTGATCGAGTATTGTAATTATTGGTATATCATGCATTTGGTTTTAATAATTAAGGATTTTGTAATATGAGTATTTGGATTGCCGATAAAGATAAGTATGGTGAATATCAGTTCGATGAAAGAATTTGGCCGAATTGGTATACACCAGAAACCATCAACGTCTCCCATCTCGTGTATTACCGCAATATAATTAAAAATTCAAATATTACTTATTACCTATACGCATCTACAGAATTAAATACTAAAGATTTAGAAGAACTTAAAAGGGATTGGTTGAGTTTTTGTGTACCGGAATAAGAAAATTTATTGCAACCACCTTCGGGTGGTTTTTTAATGGGTGAAATATATGGATGCTGACAGCTATTTTTGGAAAACGAAGAAACGTCCACTTAAAACAAAACCAAGAACTAAGCCACTACCTAAAGCAAAAGAAAAATATTTAGAAGCCGAGGAAGGTTTATTTCAAGAATTAGAAGAAAATTTAATTGGCTATGAGCGTAAGTTTCAATTCGAACCAACGAAGAATTGGAGGTTTGATTTTCATATCGTTAAGTTGCGACTTCTTATTGAAATAGCAGGTAGTCCTTGGGCTGTGGGTCGTGGTGGAAAAAAGATAGCAAATGCATTTAATAAATATGATTTGGCTGAAGATATGGGCTACACATTTCTACGTTTTGAACCTCATCAAATTGAATCAGGTTATGCGATTAATTGGATTCAAAGTCAGTTAAAGAGATTAGAAGATGGAACAGATCAGACCATTTCCACCGACAGAACTGATTGATCAGGCAGAGGAAGAAGAAACAATACGCCTTGCGCCCGCCGTGGATCTAAAAGAATGGGTAGTTAAGAATTGGCTAACTATTGGTGGGGCGCTTCATAACCCTGATCATGATCACATTGCTGAGTTACTTCACGATGATGAAACCTTTTTAGCATTTGCATGGGCATCATCTGCATGTATGGCCAAAAAGCGTATGGTCTTAGGTCAATGTGAAAAGGTCATGTTTAACCAAGGTGGATGGAAGAAAGCTCGACAAGAGCAGCAGATGCGCGATTGGTTTGGATTTGTGCCGGTCTACCTTATTACGATTGATGCAAGTTATTGTGAAAATACGACTGATCGTGAATTTTGCAGACTCATCGAGCATGAGCTTTATCACATCGGCGTAGAACGTGATGAAGATGGTGAACCAATCTATAGCGATCATACAGGTCTGCCTAAGCATTACTTGGCAGGTCACGACGTGGAAGTATTCTTCGGTGAGACTAAACGATGGGGCGCAGATGAATCGGTTAAGCGACTTATTGAAATTGCGAAGAATGCGCCGTTTGTATCAGAAACTAATATTTCAGCGTGTTGTGGAACGTGTGTGATTAATTGAGCCTAAGGGTTCTTTTTTTTGCCTATTTTGTTTTACGTAGTTTTACAAAGAGGTAATTATGGCAACACTAAGGGAGCCTATAAAAGTCTTTATAGTTCAGTCTCTTGCTTGCTTTGAAACACCTCAACAGGTAGCTGATGCTGTAAAACAAGAATTTAACATTGAAATTGAGCGTCAACAGGTATCGGCTTATGACCCAACTAAGTCCACAGGTAGAAATCTCAGCAAAAAATTAAAGGACTTATTTCATAAAACTAGGAGTGATTTCAAAACCAATGTTTTTGGCATCCCTTTGGCTAATAAAGCTGTACGCCTTTCTGAGCTTCAAAAGATTTATGACGATCCTAAAATGAATAGGGTATTGAAATTGAAGTTAATTAGGCAGTTCAAGGATGAAATGCAGGGTTATGAGATTCAGCTTTTAGACATTCAACTAAAACAGCTCGAAATAGACAAGATTAAAAATGGTGATGGTGAAGGGGCTGATGATCCAACTCCAGTCAAAGTGACCATTCAGGTCGTAGATGCGAGTAAAGAAAATGCCGAACATCAATCCGACCCTGAATGTGCCTCAGGCTAATTTTTTACAGCTAGAAAATAAATTTCGTGCATTTGTTGCTGGATTTGGATCAGGAAAAACATGGGTAGGCTGTTCAAGTCTTTGCGATAAATCATGGGGATTTCCTAAGGTGCCACTTGGGTATTTTGCACCCACTTATCCGCAAATTCGGGATATCTTCTTTCCGACTATTGATGAGGTGGCATTTGACTGGGGATTAAAGACCAAGATTTATGAATCAAATAAAGAGGTGGATATTTACTATGGTCGCCAATATCGAAGCACAATCATTTGTCGATCTATGGAAAAGCCTCAAACGATTGTAGGTTTTAAGATTGGTCATGCCTTGATTGATGAGTTGGATGTAATGCCGACTGTAAAGGCTCAACAGGCATGGCGAAAGATCATTGCCCGTATGCGTGTGAAACATCCTGGTCTAATCAATGGTATTGATGTTGCAACGACCCCTGAGGGATTTAAGTTCACGCATCAGCAGTTTGTGAAGGAGGCAAATTTAACACCTGCAAAGCGTGCACTATATGGAATGATTCAAGCTTCGACATATGACAATGAAGCAAACTTACCTGATGATTATATTTCATCCCTTTATGAGTCATACCCACCGCAATTGATTTCAGCGTATTTACGTGGGCAATTCGTCAACTTAACGAGTGGTGCGGTCTATCCTGATTTTGATCGAAAGCTAAACCATACCGATGAAGAAATTAAACCGGGTGAGCACCTAATCATCGGGATGGACTTTAACGTCTTAAAAATGGCTGCTGTGATTTATGTAATCCGTGAAGACAAACCATTAGCATTAGATGAAATGGTCGGTGTGCGCGATACACCCGCAATAGCTACATTACTTATTGAGCGTTTTCCATTTCATGAAATGACAGTAATACCCGATGCTGCAGGGCAATCAACATCATCGAAAAATAGTAGTGAATCAGATCATCAAATTTTACGTGACAAAGGATTTAGAGTGGAGGTTAGTGGAACAAACCCTGCTATTAAAGACCGTATTAACTCTGTAAATGCATTGATTCTAAATGGTGATGGTGAGCGTACATTATTGGTAAATACTAATAAGTGTCCACGCTTTACGGAAACACTTGAGCAGCAAGTGTATGACGATTTTGGTATGCCTGATAAAAAATCTGGTTTAGACCACGTTGGTGATGCTGGTGGTTACCCATTAGCAAAGAGATTCCCAATTATTAAGCCAGTGCTAAGCATTCGCGACATTCCTATTTTTGGACGAAGATAATGACAATCACATCAAAGCACGCTGAATACAGTGCGAATATTGACGCTTGGGTAAAAGTAGATGATGTTTGTAAAGGGCAAAAGGCAATTAAGGATAAAGGGAAAACCTATTTACCAAAGCCTGTAACATTTGGAGATGCTGAGTATGAAGAATACTTAGCTCGTGCAGTATTTTACGGCGTAGTTGGTCGAACTCATAAGAGCAATGTTGGGCAGGCATTCAATAAATTACCTGACTTTAAGCGACCCAATGATCTAGAGTATTTAGAACGAAACTCTGATGGTTCTGGGCGTTCTATTTATCAAAACTCACAACGAGCTTTAGATTTGATTCAGCGTCACTACCGCTGCGGTATCTATGTTGATTATCCGCAAGTTGCACCGAGCCGAAGTCGTGCTGAGGATAAGCAGAAAAATGCCTTTCCAATGATTCATGTCTTGAATAGTAAGTCTATTCACGATTGGGATCATATTATTGTCGGGAACCAAAAGAAGCTTTCATTTGTAAAAATACTAGAATCAGTGGCGACTCGTACAGCAGATGGGTTTGGGCGTGAAACTAAAGACCAGTATCGAATATTGCGACTAGAAGATGCAGGTCAAGGTGATTTCATTTACACGGTACAAATCTATCAGCAGAACGATAAAGGCAATTGGGTAGAGGGACCACAATACATACCTACTGATTATCATGGTAGACATTGGGATTACATTCCATTTACCTTTTGTGGTGCTATAGATAATACAGATGAGATATATAATGCACCTTTACTTGAATTGACGGACTTGAGCCTTGCACATTATCGCAATAGCGCTGACGTGGAAGAATCGGGGTTTATTGTTGGCCAACCAATTATCTGCATGCCTGAAATTACTCATGAACAATACGACATTGTGAAAAAGGAGGGATTGTCAGTGGGTTCACGCAAAGGCTTCCCTGCAAAAGTCGATGTAGTTCAAGCTAAAGAGAATAATCTTGTCAAACAGCTCATGACTGATAAATGGGCGCAGATGAAAGAAATGGGTGCGCGTTTAATTGAGGTCGGTTCTGCTAATAAAACCGCAACACAGGCTGATAATGAGGACTCTGTACAGCATTCGGTATTATCACTCGCCGTGTCTAATATCAGTGAAGCTTTTCAGATGGCTTTACGTTGGTGTGCCAAGTTTGCATTGCCAAATCATGATTTAAGTCCTGATGAGCTGAACTATGTCATTTCGCAAGACTTCAACAAGCCTAAATTCAGTGAGGAGCGAGCTAAACGTCTTTATGAAGCTTGTGTAGGTGGAAACTTGCCCTGGGTGGTTTGGTATCAATACGAACAGACTGGCATCTTCTCAGAAGAAAAATGGGAAGAGATTGAGAAGCTGATTGAACGGCAGGTAGATGGCGGTATGAGCAATCCATCAGATGATGAGGAATAAGTATGGATAAATTAGCGCAGAAAGCTCTCATTGATGCGCTGAGCCAACATCAAGCGTATCTATATCGAGCATCAGCCCAAAGTGTAAATGAGCTTACAGATCAATTTAACAAGCTTTCAAATGCTCAATTACTTCGGCTGAGTGGATTACTAGCAGATTTAACTGAATCTGAACGTAAAGCGTTACAAGGTCTTAACTTTTTGAGTAAAGGGAAAGCCAGTCGAAATATTGAAGAGATTAAAACCATTCTGAATGAGTGGTTTAAATCCATTGATAATGATTTAAGTGTTGGTTTTGATAAGTCGGCATTACAGCTTGCGATTTACGAAGCGACATATTCAGCAAATTTAATCGCAGGTGTTGCGGTGGCTATTAACGCTGAAGATGTTTATAAAACTGCGAAGAAGGTTCCATTTGCAGGTGGTCAGTTGGTTGATTACCTCTTCAAAGATATTGCATCTTCACTTCGCAAGAAAGTGGAGTACGTCATTCGTGATGGTGTATCGCAAGGTCAGACAAACCAACAGATTGTTCAGCGAATAAAAGGTCGAAAGGCAAACGATTATAAAGATGGTTTGCTTGAGGCTGAAAGACACAGTATTGAACGGCAAGTTAGAACAGCTCGAAGCCATATAAGCAATTCAACTTATATTGATACTTATAAGGCGCTTGGTTATGAATATGTAAAAGTTGTGGCAACATTGGATGGTCGCACCTGTAAGTACTGTGCCTCAATAGATGGAAAGGTTTACAGGGTGGATAATCCAGCAAGACCTAGATTTCCTGTACATCCACATAACCGCACAACATACATTGGATGCGATAAAGGTGGTGAAGTCGCAGGAAAAAGACCATTTGTGGCTGATAAGCGAAGTGTGAAAGATATTCCGAAAGATCAGCGTGATGGGAAAATTGGTCAGGTTGATGCAAATACATCATTTAAGACCTGGTTTGATAGTCAGGACGAGGGTTTTCAGCGTCAATGGCTTGGTAAATCTAAGTTTGAGTTGTATCAGAATGGAAATTACAGTTTAGATAAATTCTCCGATCCGTTGAATCATCGTGGTTATACATTGGCTGACATGAAGGCTTTGGATAACAAAACATTCAACAACCTAGATTTGTGATTTGTGCAAGGTATAATCGATTTAAGCTTTATTAATAATTTGGAATGAAAGTGAAATTAATATTATTTTTGCTTGGTCTCTTAATTGCAGGCAATAGCTTAGCAAATAATGATGATTCTTTTGAAGAAACATATAAAAAAATACTTGCTCAAAGCTATGAAAATCAGATGATGCATTACTTACTCCAAGAAAAACTTGATAGTAAACAAGTGAGCCAAGCTGAAATAAAAGAGCTCCAAAAACTAAAATGTGCTTCATATCTTTCGGAATTTGAATTTTATGAATTTACATTAGCCAATATAGCTGAGTTCAAAGCTTATCAGACTAAAGAAGGCTTAAACCCTCATAAGGTATCGAAAGACAAGTTGGGGCAAGACTATCTAGACGCAGAGAATCGGATGAAGAGTGAAAATCTCAGTTGCAGATGAGCCTACTAAAAAAATTAAAGCACCCAATCGGGTGCTTTTTTTACACCTGCTGAAAGTGGATACGGACAGCGTAACGAGCGGATGCTCACTCTAAAAGGGTCGGATGACTTATGAAACTTAAAACAGTAACTGTCGAAGGCAAAACTTATGCAGAAGTGAATGAGCAAGGTCTGCCTCTGTATATTCACGATGACGGCAAGGAGGTTGCTCACGATGCACCGCAAACAGTTGCAACTATTAGTCGCTTGAATGGTGAAGCACGTACCAATCGTGAACGCTATGAAGCAGCTGAAACCTCACTCAAAGCTTTTGAAGGCATTGAAGATCCAACGGCAGCCAAAAAAGCTTTAGAAACCTTAAAAAACTTTGACGATAAAAAACTGGTGGATGCTGGTGAAATTGAAAAAGTAAAAGCTGAAGCAATTAAAGCTGTTGAAGATAAATACGCTCCGATTGTTCAAGAACGTGATGCATTTCAATCGCAATTGCATAACGAACTGATTGGTGGTGGTTTTGCTCGTTCTAAGTTCATTCAAGACAATATCGCCGTGCCGGTTGACATGATTCAAGCCACTTTTGGGAAGAACTTCCAAATTGAAGGTGGAAAAGTTGTGGCGGTTGGTGCAGATGGTCAAAAGATTTATTCACGTGCTCGACCGGGTGAGGTTGCTGACTTTGATGAAGCATTGGAAACCTTAGTTGGTGGATACCAATACAAAGATTCAATTCTAAAAGGCAATCAATCAGGTGGCGGTGGATTCCAAAACAATGGTGGTCAGAACCCTGGGCTTAAACGTGGCGATATGACTGCTAAAGACAAGTCGGATTACCTAAAAGCGCATGGTCAAGAATCATATTTAAAACTTCCAAAATAAGGAGTCGTAATGACTACAGTTAACAGTGACATGGTTATTTATAATCAATTGGCACAAACAGCGTACTTGGAACGCTTGCAAGATAACCTTGATGTATTTAACAAAGCATCAAACGGTGCGATTCGTTATGTGAACGAAGTTATTCAGGGAGATTTTAGTCAAAAATCTTTCTATCGCGTTGGTGGTGGTATTGAGCATCGTGATGTGAACTCAGTAGCAAAAGTTACACCTAAAAAGATTGGTGCAGGTGAAATGGTCGGTGTGAAAACCCCATACAAATATGGTCCATACTCTTCTACTGAAGAAGCATTTAAACGCCGTGCACGTTCACCTGAAGAATTTGCTGAAATCATCGGTTATGACTTAGCTGATGCATTAGTTGCAGGTCGTTTGCAATATGGTCTAACAGCGCTTAAAGCGGCTATCACAAGCAACCCTGATATGATTGCTAAAGGTAGTATCGCTACTGATGGTCGTAAAGCTTTAACCAAAGGCATGCGTAAATTTGGTGACAAGTTTGGGCGCATCTCTCTATGGGTTATGAACTCTGACACGTATTTCGACATTGTGGATGAAGCCTTAACTAATCAGGTCTATGGTGAATCTGAATTAGTCATTTATGGTGGATTACCAGGAACATTGGGTAAACCTGTTCTTGTCACCGACCTAGTAGGCGACAATGATGCATTTGGCTTGCAGGCGGGTGCATTAACGGTGACTGAATCTCAGGCACCGGGTTTCCGTGCGTACGATATCAATGATGAAGAAAACTTGGCTATTGGTATGCGCGCTGAAGGTACATTCAATTTAGATCTGCTTGGTTACTCTTGGGATTCTTCAAAAGGTGCAAATCCAACACTTGCATTGCTTGGTGCGGATGCAAATTGGAAGAAGTACGCTACGAGCAACAAGATGACTGCAGGCACCTTGCTTGATCTGTCAGGTACACCATAAATAGAGGGCATTAGCCCTCTTTCTTTTTGTGAGAAAGAAATGAAAATTATCTATGCGAAGAAAAGTTCAGGAATTGATGAGCAGGGTTCATTTCAGAATCCTGAGTATTATTTAAAGCCTGAATCAAATGCTCAATTGGTCGTAATCTATGGTGAATATCCTCATATCAAAACTGACTATGAAGAGTTAGGCATTAATGTTGAAGTGCGTGAGCTACCTAAAGCTAAACCGCTAACAGTTGACCTTAAAGTCGGTATCACGCCCGAGCTTCAAAAAGTTATTGATCAAGCTAAAGCAGAATGCGAAAAGGTTGTTGCTGAAAATGTGGAACTAAAAGATCAGTTAGTTACATCAAAAGGCGAATTCATGGCTTTCCGAAATGATGTGGACGCAATGAAAAAGAGTATTGCTGAATTAGAGCCTGTAGTAGATAAGAAACCAACTGCTGCGGAGTTAAAAGCGGCTAAAGCTGCAGAAGCTACTGAACCAACGAAGGAATAAGTAAATGAGCTTTATTACACAACAAGAAGCGGAAAGTATTTTAGGTGTTGATTTTGCGCCTGATAGTGATAAAGCTCGCCTTATTCTCTTATCGAATACGTGGATGAAGAACCAAATTGGATTCGTGCCTGACCCAATCCATGAAAATCTAAAGTTAGCCAGTTGTGAAATCATCAAGGGTATTTTGGCTAAGGTGATTTACAACGGACAAGATCAAGTTTTAAAGCGTAAAAAAGTTAAAGCTGATTCAGTAGAATCTGAAAAAGAATTTCAGGACGGATCTGTTGCGTTATCAAGCTTTGAGCAGATTGCATTAGCATTTATCGATTCGGTGGATGGTTTAAAACCTAAGATCGGATTCAGTTTTGAAGTGAGACGTTAATGATCAACAACAACTATGTGCCTGAGTGGTATACATCGCCATTCCAACACGTTAAATATACATTGGCACGTAATCAGCTTCATATGGATATATTCTTCGATAATATGAATGATGTTGATGTGTTCATGTCGAATGGCTGTGATGCTCAAGTAAACTTTTATGATTGTGATTCTCTTGCCATTGTACAGATTGGTGATACATCAAAACGTACCTCTGTAGAAATTCACGGCTTATTGCTTCACGAAGCAGTCCATGTCTGGCAGAGAATTAGACAGCGAATGGGTGAGCGCAACCCAAGTACAGAATTTGAAGCTTATTCAATCCAAGCTATTGCACAGGACTTGTTTGCGATGTTTGAAGAAAGCGAGGTTTAAATGGGCTTACGCGAAGAGCTACAGGCTGACATTGCAGATGCATTCAATACTGACTTGAAGGATGCTGTATCAGAATTTACATGTACTAAGATAATTTACAGTGGCGAAATGGATTTTGCTACACAGACTTATCCTATTATTGGAAATGAAACTTATAGTGGTCGTGGTACCTTATTTGGTTCGTATCAAAAAGACATGGTGAAGCCTGTTGATTATCAGGTCACGGACTGTAAAGCCACTGTGTTGCAAAGTGAAGTGATTGGTGCGCCACAGATTAGTGATGTGTGGATGACGGTGAAAGGTGAGTTCAAGGTCGTAAATATTGGTGCTGATCCAGTGGATGCTATTTGGAAAGTGCAGTTGCGGAAAGAATAGTTTTAAGGTTTGGGATGGGTGAAATATATGGCATGGCAAAATAATCCGACCAACTTCACCCTTCAAGTTTTAAAAGATGCGACTGAATTGCAAAGAAAAATTGCAGGGGCAATGCTTCAACAAGTGATATTAAGATCACCTGTGGATTCGGGGGCATTTCGAAGTAATCATCGAGTTTCATTAAGAATTATTGATAAGTCTTTTGATAAAAAGAGCACAGGTAATGATGCTTTAGCGAAAGGAATGACCACGATATTGCAGGCTAAATTAGGGCATTCGATTTACATACAAAATAATCTGCCGTATGGCATCCGACTTGAACGAGGTTGGTCGCAACAAGCGCCATTGGGTATCTATTCTTTATCTTTCCAGTCAGTAATGAGTAAATATAAATGATGACACTCCAACAAGCCGAGACTGAAATTTATAAGAAAATAGGGCAGTTTTCAGGTGTGGATAAAGTCAATCTGAGAATTGAAAATCAACCCACAGTCGATGGAAAGCCATTTGTACCACCAACTGATAAACCATGGTGTCGAGTGACTGTGCAATATGCCGATAGCTTGATTGCAAGCATTGGTAATGCGCCGTGTATTCGTGATCAAGGTATTATATCTATTCAATGCTTTGCACCTAAAAACTCAGGCACTCTTGCGATGACTAGCCTGTGTGATGAATGGCGTTCAATGCTTCAAAATTTTGGTGTATTAGATCTAGAAATTTACAAGGTTCATGCACCACAAAGCATGGATGATGATGATTTTTACGCTAAGATAATGAGAGCTGAATTTAGGGTGAATTGAGATGGAAGATCTTCCTCAAGAATTATATGAATATTGTTTATTTACTTGTGATTATGGCGAACCAAGAAATTCGAATTATGTGCGTGTTAAATCGTTTCATGACAATGAAAGCGCATTAAAATATGCCTCGGAAGTTTTAGGCTTGAAGCCAGCGCATGAGCTGTACGAATTTGAGATTGTCAAACAACCGAATAAAGTAAAAATAAAAGAGCTTCTTGATCTCAAAAATCAGTATGTTCAGTTACAAGATGAAAAGATAGAGTTGATAAATAATATCAGACTAGCTTCGCAATGCCCGCCTGACTTGGAAAGCAAGTCAATATCCGAGCTTATGCGTATTTACTATGCGACCATTAATGATCAATGTCCTCAATGTGGGGGGAATATAACCAAATTGCCATTTACATCAATTTACCCATCTAGCAAATCTTAAAGACAAGCTTCCAAAAGGGTGCTTTTTAATTACCTAATCATACCGCCTCCTCAATGGAGGTTTTTTTATGCCTTAAATAAGGAGAACTTCATGAGTTCTGGAGTTAAGCAACTCACACGTGTAGGTTCTGAAGCAACACCGGGTGTGATTGCATCAACTTGGGAAACCTTTGCATTTACAGCTAATGGTCTTGATGCAAAAGCTACTACAACTGAATCACAAACTATTAAAGATACTCGTATTGCTGCAGGTACACTCGTTACAGGTATTGAGGTTCAAGGAGACCTAGAAAGTGAATTTGCATACGGCACTCAAGACGACTTGCTCGAAGGTGTTGCATTTAATCAATGGGTGAACAATGTTTTAACTTTTGGTGGCACAACACGAAAAACTTTTTCAGTGGTGCGTGGTTTCAAGGATATTGACAACTACCAAGTTTTCACAGGTTGTCATTTTAATCAGTGGACGTTGTCGATTCCTGACAGCGGTATTGTGACTTCAAAATACTCAATTATGGGTATGAAGCGAACAGCGTATGAAGTTGCACCGACAGGAACCGTAACACCTGCTGTCGATGCACCTGTTTTAACCAGTCTTTCGACCGGTGATATTCTGATTGATGGTCAAAAGAAAGCAGGGATGTGTGTCACACAACTTGATCTAACTATTGATAATTCAATGCAGATTCAAAAATGCTTAGATTATGAAAATAATATCTCCGCAATTTTAGAAACCATCATGAAAGGCACGGGTAGCTTTACGGTTGCTTGGTCTAAAAACACTGCTGAACTTTACGAAAAGCAATTCTTAAATGAGCCGATTTCGCTTGAATACTCTTTAAAAGACAGTGCGGGTAATAAATACACATTATCTCTACCTAAATTACAGCTTTCAGCACCTTTGCCGAGTGGTAAAGCAGGTGACATTCTAACCACTCAATTCTCATTCACGGTTGCTGATGAAGCTCCAACATTAACTCGTATTCCGAAAGTGGGTCCTTAATATGTTGATTGAAATCGAAGAAGAAAAGATTGAGTTTAAGTCTGAATGGTTTGATTTCAAAGATGGCGTAAAGCTACTTATTGCAAGCGCTAATAAACCATCATTCAATCGGGCTTTAGAGCTTAATGGTATTCAGGCTGAACAGGAGCTAAACGGCTATAAAGAAATTACAGACGAAAGTGCCATCAAAGCTAAACTTGGATTTAATCGATCTGTAGCTCACTTGTTACTTGGTTGGTCAGGTTTAATTGGTAAAGATAAAAAGCCGATTGAATACTCGCATCAAACATCTGAATTGATTTGCACAAGTTCAAAGCAGTCTTTCGATATTATTGTATTTGTTCTTGCCAAGGCTAAAGAGTTGCGTGACCAAAAGAATGCAACAATTGAAGAAGAAGTGGGAAAGTCCTCAAGCACTACGAGCAAAGAGGCATCCAGTGGTGCGAAGAGAAAACAGCCGAGGTCTACGAAAAGTTAGGTATTCAGGCACCTGAGCGACTTAAGCCAAGCTTTACCGCAAGCCACATCATCAATGCTTTTAATCTCATCGCCAAATCGAGAAAGTTTACCGCTTTCCCGAATGGCGGTGGGTTTTATCAGCCATTATCACTTCAAGACATTCAAAGTTATTTTGATATTTTTGGCTGTGACTTGGATAAAAGAATGTTTGTTGAGTGTGTGTTTGCGTTGGATGGGAAGTTTTTAAGCCAGTGTAATTCTTAGACTAATCCTCATTAATTTGTTATTTTATAGGCAAATAATGAGGGGTTTGGGATGGAACATAAAGTATTAGGTGAGCTTTTCGGGGTTGAGATTCACACACCAGTTACAAGAAGTGAGATTAGACGTCTCGTAAAAGAAAAACAGGATTTTGTAGACAATAAGGTAAAAACCGAAGGATTAACACTACATCAAGCGTTATTAGATGCAGGAGATATGGTTGAAAATTTTATTAATAATCTAAGTGAGGATGATGGGAAGTCTTTTGTAAATTATTATGCAGACGAAGTCTTAGCTATTAATGACCCAACAGTGCTCAACGATGGAGTGATAAGTAAATCTGAAGCTGAAAACTATCACCTACAGGCACAATTCATATTTAATGAACTTTCTGCAAATCTGCAAGTATATGGTTCAAATTCAGCTTTAACTGGAGCTAGTCCCGCAAATGTACAGTTAGCACTAGATTATATTAATCGTAGTTTAGAAATTGAACCTGAAAATCCTATTTATCTCAATCTAAAAGGATTGCTTATATGGAATGGATTAGGTGATAAAGCAGGAGCAAAACCTTTAATTGAGAAAGCTGCAAAATTAGATCCAAGAAATATTACAATTCAACATAACCTTAAGTCTCTGCAAGATCCTAATGGGTGTTTTATTGCAACCGCTGCTTTTGGAACACCCGTTGCTTATGAGGTAAATGAATTACGATACTTTAGAGATACTTGGTTGGTCGAAAAAAAATTAGGTCAGTTGTTCATCAAGAGTTACTATAAGTTAAGTCCTAATTTTGCAGATTTTATTTCAAATAAACCAATTTTAAAAAAAATCATTAGATTGGCATTAAAGCCAATAATTAGACGAGTGGAAAAATTTAACAAATCAAAAGCACCCTAAGGTACTCTTAATCATGAGGGAAAAATGAATAGAAATTTAGAAATAAGAAATGATGCAGAAACCATTGAATCAATCTATAAGGAATTGATTGATTGTGATTTTATTCGTGATTTGGCAGATCAGTATGAAGAGCCATTAAAGAAAGATAAAATAGTAGTAGATTATCTTGATTTATTTGGTCAGTGCGTTGCGTGTATGAACTTTGAAGACAATTTTGCCATACGTGACCATTTGGGTGGGTGGCGCAGAGCTAACGCATCCGAGGCGTGCGACATGTGTTACGGGAAGCTTGAAGGTATGCAAATTTTATCAAGCTAAGTATTATTGGTAATAAACCACTCTCAAATTGAGGGTGGTTTTTCATTTGAAATATCAAGCCAAAATACATCTTCAAACTTCTCGCATACACCAACTTTTTTGAGTTCATTGTATATGGATAAAGCGGTATCAACCTTAACGGAGTTTCCCTGCTCAGCTCTTGTTACATAGTTCGATAGAACTCTGCTACCACTAACAAAGCCACATCTTTTTGATAGTTCATAAACTGTTAAGCCCGCCTTTTCACGCAAACAGGCAACATTATTCCTTATTTCCATTGCTGCACCACGAATTAAATTTTAAAACATTGTAGCACAATAAAAGATAATTACTACTTTTTGTGTTAGCACAATAAAAAGAATTGACACAATAAAAGATATTAAATAAGATGACCATATCAAGGCAATAAGCCCTGAAAAAAAGAAACCCCTTGCAGACGTCGAAATCAGGCAAGGGGTTTGTGTCTAAACCAAAGGAGATAAAGACATGGCTAGTTTAGCATTAAGCTTTAATGAAGTGAAATTTAACCCAATTGTTCAGCATGATGGTCAGATTTGGCTTTCATCAGGTGAATTAGCACAGGCATTGGATTACAAGAGTGTTAAGTCTGTAAGCAATCTTTACAACTCAAATAAAGATGAATTTTCCAACTCTATGACTCAGGTCATCGAATCAGTGACCTCAGGAAACTATAAGAAAAAGTCTCGTATCTTCTCACTACGTGGCTGTCACCTAATAGCAATGTTTTCACGTACTGATGTTGCTAAACAATTCCGCAAATGGGTGTTAGATGTATTAGACAAAGAAGTTGGCGCTCCTGTTGCCAAAACAACAAAAGTGGAACGCACACCATTACATGATGCTCATGCTATGTTGGTAGCTAAGACTAAGCACCTAAACTCTAGTGATGCATGGAAAATCATTAATCAGCGTTTTGGAACACAGAGTATTAATGAAATCCCTTACGATGCCATTCCTGTCGCCGTGGAGTATGTTCATCATTTGATTGCTCTTTATAGTAATGCGGAGAAGAAACAATTTTCACATGCTGATCTACAGAATATGCATGCCCTTGCAACACACATGATATGGGCACGTGAATGGTGGAGAGAGTTTGGTGAAGTAATCAGAAAATTGAGTCCTATTATAGCGGGAAGAGTGAATGATCACTTTATTGATGGCTCAAGTGTGGCTTGGCAGTTTGTAAAGGCTGATGAAAAGCAACAATTGAGGGAGTGTGTAAAAAGTTTTGATTGGTTTACTGCAACTTATCAGCAAAAATTGCCAATATAGAAATAGCTTAACAAGACCATCCGAAAGGGTGGTTTTTTTGTATAATTCATCTTCTTGAAATTAATAGAAAATATTTTAAAGAGGGTGTAATGAAACTTAAAACAATTTTGGCTGCTTTACTTGCAACTACTGCAATTAATACCTGGGCTTTGGATGTAGATAATCCAAGCTTAGAAGACTGTAAAGATAATGCTGATACCGTGGGCTATATGATCACGATCAAGGCGCAGTGTAATCTTGATTTTGAAGATAAAGATAATGAATTAGTTAAAATTATTAACAAGTTGAGCAAAAAATGCATAGCTCAGTATGGTGAAAAATCCATGGCGAATGCAACTCGTGCAGGAATTTTCTCAGCTAAAGAAGAACTTGAAGAGACTGGTCGAAATTCTACATGTTATCGGGCGTTAACTGAGTATCCTGGATTATTTGATTAAAGCAGTATGAAATGCATTAATTATCTAAAATGTAGTTTTTTTAAAATAGAGCTAAACGTATAAGAGCGAACTATATTTGTATGGTTTTCTCAAACGTAAAACAAAACCCTGACAATTAACACTGTTGGGGTTTTTTATTACCCAAAAAAGCAAAAAGCCCGTGACTCGTAATCATGGGCTTTTTTGTGTTCACCACTTAGCAGAATTAAGAGGAAAACCATATATGAATTTTAACCTAGATTTAAAGGTTGATAAAGCTATGAATCAATTATCACAAAGTAAAGCATTAAGAATGTGGACTTACATTGCCATGGCTTTAATCATTATTGGCATAGGCGTATGGCAGTTTGCGCCAATAATTTTGGCAATAGTCGAGCTAATAAAAGTAACGAAATAAACCGACCCAATAGAGGTTGGTTTTTTTATATCTGTCGCGCCTGTTGGCGCTTTTTTTATGCCCGCAGGAAAGTGATATGGCAGAACAACGCAGTACGCTTATTATTGAGATTAGCTCAGAACAAGCACGAAGAAACGCTCAGGCATTAGATCGTGAGCTTCGTAGTATTCAAAACTCAGGTAACTATGCAACTACATCAATGAACTCAATGTCTGTAGCTTGTCGTCAACTTGCGGGCTACATGATGGGAATTGTGACTGTTGGTACTGCGATTGGTAAGATGGATGAATTCACTAACCTTAATAACCGCTTGCGCCTAGTTACTGATACTCAGAAAGAATTAACCCTAGCAATGAAAGATACTTTTGATATTGCTCAGCGTTCAGGTGCAGCATGGGGTGGTACAGCGGCAATTTATCAAAAAATACAGTACAACAGTGAAAAATTAGGATTGAGTCAGACTCAGGTTGCGAAAGTTACTGAATCAATTTCCAAATCAATCAGTAACTCTGGATCTAGCGCTCAAGCCGCAAGCGCAGCACTTTACCAGCTTGGTCAGTCATTTGATAAGTCATCATTGAATGGTGATGAATTTGTGTCAATGAGCGAGAATGCTGGCTATTTGATGGAGGTTTTTTCAAAAGGCTTAGGCGTAACTCGTGCTGAATTGAAAGAAATGTCATCTGACGGGCAATTAACCACCGACAAAATGATTCAAGCAATCCAAAAAATGTCAGGTTCGATTGAAGAGGATTTTGGCAAAACTAATTTCACCATCGGTCAGGGATTTACTCAGTTAGGTAATGCTGTTACTAAGTTTGTGGGTGAGGCGGGGCAAGGTAGTGGTGCTGCAACTGCAATTTCGGGTTCACTCGGGACACTCGCAGAAAACTTAAATACAGTTACAAATATCGCGATGATTGGTGGCGCATATTGGGTTGGCACTTATATTCCTGCAATTTATGCAAGCACTGTTGCGGGTTATGGAAAGATTAAGCAACTCGTTGAACAAACAACTATTCAATATGCAGCGGTGCAGGCCGAAAGAGCAGCGGCAGTAACAGCCTTGGCTTCAGTAGAAGCTGAGGTTTTGCGAACACAAACCACATTGGCTGCGATTGCAGCAGAAAAAGCTTTAGAAGTTCAAAGACTCAAGGGACAAATTTCTGACCTTGGTCGAATTCAATCGACAACTCGCATGGCAGGATTACGCCAAGTAGAAGCTCAAGTAACTGCTGAATTGACTGTAGCGGAAACTGCTTTAGCAGCAGCAAGAACACGATCAGCGGCCGCTGCAACAGCTACTTTAGGTGTTAGTTCGAGAATATTAGGTGTAATGACAGGACCCATTGGTATTGGTATTTCGATTGCTGCTGTTGCAGCTGGGTATCTACTTATGCGTGATAGCACGGTAGAAGCCAATAAAAAACTCGAAGAACAGACTGAAATTGCAAGTAGAACTAAACAGGAGTTACTTGCTTTACAGGGTGTTCAAAAGAATGGAGCTAAAGCAGAACTACAGGAAGCCTTCAAAGGGCAAAATAAAGAGTTAAAAGATCTAAACTATTTATTTAACGCTCATACTATTGAATTACAAAATGCTTATCGTGGGAATTTACAGATTACTGAAATTTCTAATAAAGTTCGTGAAGGTACAATGAGTCAAGCTGATGCGATCAAGGCATTGAATAAACTTGATTTTATTGATCCAAAACAGCTTAAGCAGCTGCGGGATGATAACAAGCTGTATGAAGAAAAACGTGAAATTGTAACCAAGGTTCAGGAGGCGCTTAAGGTATTTGGCATTAATGCTGAGCTTATGGGGAATAAAGCTTCAAATTCATCAACAGGTGTGGCAGCAATAGGTAAAGAGGCTGTAGTAACGTCTGAAAAAGTCAAAGGCTTAGATGCTGATATTCAGAAGTTTATAAGTAATTCACTAAATAATATCGCTTCTAACGAAGAGCGATTAAGACTCTACGCTCAAGGATACACAAAAGAGTCTGCTGATATGGTTTTAAAGTATCGAGAAGCAATGGGCCTTATTGGAACGGATCAGCAATTACCACTAGGCACCATCGCATTAATGGGCAAGGAATTATTAGTTCAGACTCAATTGAAAGAAATAGAGGATAAGCGTTCTAAGGCAGAAAAGGAACGTACTAAGGAAGCTGAAAAGAAATACAAATACACGCAAGCAGAAGCAAAGTTACTAAGCAAAGCTTACGGTGATGTATCTAAAAGTGGTCTAGGTGCTTACGCTGAAAGCAGAGGAATACCTGCAAATGTTATTGCGGGATTGTATATGCAGGAATCCAAAGCAGGAACAGATTTAACAAGTCATACAGGGGCAAAAGGCAACTGGCAAACAACGGCAAGGTGGCGTGAGCAAAACAACATATCTATGGCGGACAATAATGATTTCCTTAAAGTAGGTAAAATTGTTGTCGACAATATCGCTAAAGTTTTCGCTGAAACAGGTAGCTTAAAACAAGCCATTTTGTCACACAATGCGGGTGAAACTGGCGCCTCAACCTTTATGAAAGATGGCAGAGTGAAAGGCTCTGACGTCAGGAATAAGGAGGTTGCAGGTTATTTACCGTCAATTGATAAGTGGGCTTCTTGGGCTAAGGGTAGTAAAGGAGAGCTGTTAGGCGAAAGCGACTTAGGCAAAGATTACCAAGAGTTTCTTGATGCACAACTTAAAAAGCAAGAGGCTGTAAAGCAACTTCAATCTCAATTTGATACTGAAGCAATTCAAAGATCAAAAGAGCGAGATGAGCTGATCAATCAAGCAACGATACTTGGTCAAACGCATCTAATTCCGAAGATTAAGGAGCGATATAACCAACAAGAGTTGTTAGCTTCATATCAACTTGAATTGGAGCTTAACGGTTACAAGTGGGGCGAAGATCAAAAGATTGCATACCGCCGTGACATAGCAAAGTTAGAGTACGACATTTCTGGCAAATATGGTGCTGAAGAGTTAAAACTTAGAAAAAATGGAATTGATGCCTTATCAAAGTACGAGATTGATGAGTATCGTAAAACTCAACAGCTTAAAATTGCTGAATATCAGTTGGCTTTCAGTCAGCCTTTGACAGAGTTGCAAGCTGAAGTTTTGGATATGCAAGCAAAAGCCAATATGGGTGATTATGGTTCTTGGGCGCTTCAAAATCAGTACGGTAAGGATCTTAATTCTTTTGGTGTTGAGTACGGTAAAAACGTAAACAGCATCAATGAAGATAAAACCATTACTGATGATGCAACTCGCAAGCAGTTATTACTTCAAGCTGAGGAATCATTTAGACAAAGTAAACTCGCTTTGAATGAAAAATACACTTTGCTTGAAGATGACTTGGTTAAGTCTCAGCATCAAGAGCAATTACAGGTATGGGGGAATTTGCTTGGGCAAGCTCAAAACACTTGGTCTCAAATCACTCAAGCTGTAAAAGACTCGAACGGAGAGCAATCGACTTCTTTTAAAATTGCATTTGCAGCACAACAAATGTTTGCAATGGGTTCTGCAACAATTAGTGCATTACAGGCATATAATCAAATTTTAGCGAGTCCTTGGTATATGGATGTAATGAGTAAGACTACCGCTGCAAACATGGTTTTAGGCATGGGGATGGCTAATGTTGGGATGATTGGAGCTCAGGCGCTAACTGGCATGGCACATAACGGCATAGACAACATTCCAAAAGAAGGAACATGGCTTTTGGATGGTGGTGAACGTGTTTTGAATCCCCAACAAAATAAGGATTTGACGAATTATTTGTCGAATAAAGGTTCAAGTGGTGGAAATATTGAAGTTAATGTGCAAGTCACAGATTCAGGAGTTACATCACAATCAAATCAGACGGATCAGAAGCAATTAGGTCAATTGATTGGTAATGCAGTTCGTGCAGTGATTATGCAAGAAAAACGTCAGGGAGGCTTGTTGGTGAAATGAGCAACCGCAAATTTACATATCGGCAAAACTTAGAAGGCAATTCTCAAACCTCCAATTTTAATGTACTGACTTCAAAATTTGGTGATGGCTATGAGCAAAATGTCAGTGTTGGCATCAATAATAGATCGAGCACATGGCAATACAGTAAAACTGGCAACAAGGCTTTAATTTTAGAGATTAAAGCCTTTTTTGATGATCATAAAGGCTCTGATTCTTTTCTGTGGGATTCGCCTTTAGATGGTGAAGTCAGAGTTAAAACAGGGCTTGATTATAATCCTATCTGTCTTGGCGGGCAGATATGGAGCATTTCCACCACATTCACCCAAGTCTTTTATCCTTAATTTAAAATCAACTTCACAGCACCTTCGGGTGCTTTTTTTGTGAGAAAAATATGGCTATTCAAAATATTACACTGGGTACAGCACCAACAGGTGCAGGTGGCGATACGTTTCGTGCAGCAGCTGTAAAACTGAATGAAAACTTTACCAATAATACACATGCCGCAAGTCGACTTGTTGGTGTGGCTAGTGGGAATGTGATGCAAGTAGGGGCTTTGGGGCTTGGTGGTGTTGCAAGTAGTTCGGGTTTTGACGGTAGCTTAGGAGGGAGTTTTTTAGCAAATGCTTCTTCTAATAATTTATTTCTCGGCAAATACTCTGCAGGAGTTAACATCCCTTATGCCGGCTTTGAGTTTGGATTTCAATTAGGTGTCACAGGGTTAGACGCTACGCCTAATATTGTGGCGAGATTTAAACTTAATAATGTTTTTAGCTCTATTGTGAAACTATATGGAACTAATAACACAACTATTGATTCAAACGGCTTTATCAAGAATGCATCACCCATTGTCAAGTTATTTGCAGATAAAATTGAACTTAATGAAGAAGCACTTGAACAGGAACCATTATTTGAAAAAGTAGATAATGGTCATTATTTGCTAAAAAATACGGAAGGCTTTTCAGACAATGGTTGGTATATCGAGATGCCCAAAGATGCCAATGGAAATGTCTTGGTTGCAGTTCAATATCAGCAAATTGAAGATAATACGATTGAAGTTAAAACTTTCGCTAAAAAATTTGATGAAGAGACGGGCGACATTGTTCCGAATCTTGAAAAGCCTCGTGACATTCCAACAGGTCGCTGGATCGATATTCGTTTAAAGGAACTACCAACGCCTGAGATTGAAATCCCTATTTCAAATACGCCAGTTGAATTTCAACCGACCAACTTGGCACAAGCTGTTGCGGAGGCATTGAAAAATGGCGCTGAACAGTGATTTTCAGAAACTTTATGTTGATGGCTTAATCACCTTATTTGAACTGGATGCTCGTACCCTTGGTGCGGGCATCTTACGTTTTCATGGTCATATTGCCTATCAAGATTGGGAGCGGATTTATAGTGCAATCGGTTCGACTTCGGGTTTAGTTGGTTCGGATGCTTTGATTGGCAAAATTTATGATGTGGGTAGTGAGAAAGTCTGGATGCGCAACATCATCTGGCAAGGTCAAACTTTTGAACCCCTTGCGCTTGAGGTGTCAGGTCTTGAAATGCGCTCAGATGGTAAAGCTTCAGCACCAACTTTAAGTATGGCAAATAATATCAACGGCCTCCAAGGTGCAGTATCAGCGTATTGCTTACAGTTTGCAGATTTTGCAGGTGCGAAGCTGAAAGTCATCACCACATTGGCTAAATATCTGGATACAGACAATTTTACTGCGGGCAATTCAACCGCTTCAAATGAAGCAAAAGAGGAGTTGTGGTACATCGAGCAAAAGACGTCTGAAAATGCACAAGCTGTGACGTTTGAGCTATCTAATCCAATTGACTTTGATGGCTTAAAAATACCAGTGCGACAGATTTCAAATTATTGTCATTGGTGTGCGATGGGCAATTATCGTGGTGAAGAATGTCAGTACACAGGTGCGGCAATGTTCACTGATAAAGACGAACCCACGGATGATCCTGCTTTAGATCGCTGTTCGGGCAGTCTCGCATCCTGCCGTATTCGTCACAATGAAAGTCGCTTTGGGGGCTTTCCTGCATCGAGCTTAACCTAATGAAACTAACAGCAAAACTTAAAAAAGCCATTTTTACGCATGCTGAACAATGTTTTCCGCGTGAGTGTTGCGGTGTGATTGTGAGCGATAAATATATTGCTTGTCGTAATATTGCCGAAAGTGATCAGCAGTTTGAAATACATCCTGAGGATTTAGCCAGAGCCGAAGACCAGGGTGAAATTCAGGCCTATGTGCATTCACATCCGAATGCATCGACTCAGGCATCTGAACTTGATTTGCATCAAATTGAATTACATGAAAAACCGTGGGTGATTTGTGCTTTGCCTGATGTTGAGTTTCAGATCCATCAACCATTCGGTTTCAAGGCTCCTTTAGTTGGTCGAGATTTTTACCATGGTTGGCAAGACTGTTATGCACTGATTCGTGATTTCTATAGTCGTGAACTCAACATTGAATTACTCAACTTTGAACGAGATGATCGTTGGTGGGAATCTAAAGACCATGCTTCTTTATATTTAGATAATTATGAAAATGCAGGGTTTTATGAAGTTAGTGAACCGCAATATGGTGACATGTTGATTTGCAAGGTCGGACGTACTGAGCACCCCAATCATGCAGTGGTGTGGCTAGGTGATAATGGTGCATTGAAATCTGAACAAACTGAAGCATGTATTGGCTCAACTTTGATTTTGCATCATTTATATGAGCGAAAATCAGTCCGAGAAATCTTTGGCCAACAATGGTCTGAACGTGTGGTTAAAATCGTGAGGCATCGTGATGTTAAAAACCATTAAGCTCTATGGGGTGCTTGCCAAGAAATTCGGTAAGCAATTTAAGTTTGATGTGGCAAATACCCGTGAAGCCATGCGTGCTTTATCCACTCAAGTGCCAGGCTTTGAAAAATTTATGCTGCATGCGCATGAGCACGGTCTGACTTTTGCCGTTTGGCAAGATAAAGATAATATTGATGCAAAACAACTTGATCTGAATACGAAAGCCACAGTCATTAAAATTGTGCCAAAAATCATCGGTGCCGGTGGTAATAGTGGTCTGCTGAGTACTATTTTGGGTGCAGTTCTTATCGTCGGTGGTATTTTTACAGGTGGCCTTTCATCAGCACTAGGGGTTGCATTAATTGGTGCCGGTGTTGGTATGGCAATCGGTGGTATTGCGCAAATGCTGATGCCCAAAGTTGATTCAACTCAAAATCAAAATGAAGATGGGAACAAAGCCAATAAAGGCTTTGGTGGTGCGGTCACAACCATAGCGCAGGGCAATCCGGTACCTATTTTATATGGTCAACGTGAAGTTGGCGGATTCATCGCAAGTGCGGGACAGTATCCCGAAGATCAAATGTAAATTAAGTAAACTTCCAGGCGCATTGAGCGCCTTTTTTATTGCCAAAGGGAAAGTATGAACGCAATTATTAAGGGCGCAAAAGGTGGTGAGAAAAAGGCACGTCAGCCAGTCGTTGCAACCGATACAGCACAATCTAAAACCTTTATTAAAATTTTATATGGTTTGTCCGAGGGTGAAGTTCAAGGTTTGGCTAATGGCTTAAAGTCGGTCTATCTCGATGACACCCCCGTACAGGATGATAATGGCAATTCGAATTTTCAAAATGTCACAACGGATTTTCGCCCTGGCACAAACGATCAAACTTATGTTGAGGGTTTTCCAGATATATCATCGGAAACAGCCGTGGGTATTGAGTTAAAGTCAGGTACACCTTGGGTTCGTGCAATTTCAAATCTAAGCCTTGATGCTGTACGTATTCGTTTGAAATGGGGTGCTTTGCGTGAACAGAATGCTTCAAATGGTGATGTAAATGGCTATACCATTGAATATGCCATTGATGTGCAAACAGATGGTGGCACATGGACAGAAACATTAAAAACTCAGATTTCAGATAAAACCTCTGCAAACTATGAGCGTTCACATCGTATTGATTTGCCCAAGGCTTCTAGAAATTGGCAGATCCGTGTAAGACGTATTACCCCGAATTCTACGTCTGAATACATCGGCGATAAGATGTATATCGAAGCGATTACAGAAGTCATTGATCTCAAACTGAGTTATCCAAATACCGCTTTGTTTGGTCTGCAATATGATGCTGAAACCTTTTCCAATATCGCCAAAATTGCGATTGATCTAAAGGGCATTAAGCTTAAAGTTCCGAGTAATTATGATGCTGAAAACCGCACATATATAGGTATTTGGGATGGTACTTTTAAGCGTGCTTATTCAAATAATCCTGCGTGGATTTACTACGATATTTGTACGTCAAAGCGTTATGCATTGGGTGATCGTCTTACATCTTCAATGTTGGATAAATGGTCCTTGTATCGCCTTGCACAATACTGCGATCAAATGGTTGATGATGGTAAAGGTGGAAAAGAGCCGCGCTTTACCTGCAATGTTTATATTCAAAGCACAGAAGATGCCTACTCAATTTTGACTAAGTTGGCAGGGGTATTTCGTGCGATCAGCTTTTGGGATGGTAATAGCATTGTTTGTGATGCCGATATTCCGCAAGATACGTATTTTACCTATACACGTGCCAATGTGATTGAAGGCAATTTTGAATACCTAGGCACACGTGCACGAGATCGACATACCGTTGTAAAAGTGGCTTGGGATAATCCGAACAATCGCTATAAAACTGAATATGAATTTGTCCGTGATGAAAAAGCTATTGCACAGCTTGGAGTGAAAATAGCTGAAATTGATGCTTGGGGCTGTACCTCACAAGGTCAGGCGCAACGTGCAGGGCTGTGGGCTTTAAAATCTGAACAATTAGAGACTCGTTCAGTATCTTTTAAAGTTGGTTTGGATGGTTATATTCCACAACCTGGTCGAGTCATTGAAATCGCAGATGAGCTATTTGCAGGTCGTGCCAACGGTGGTCGTGTCTCTGCAGTATCTGCAGATGCTAAAACTGTAACGATAGACCGTGATGAAGTCGTGTGCCGTGCAGGTGATCGTCTGGTTGTGAATGGTGAAGATGGTAAAGCACAGTCTCGAATTGTGGCATCCATATCAGGTCGTAAAATTACTGTCACAGTTGCATTTGATGCCATTGCAGCACAGAACGTCTGGGCTGTTGATGCACAAGATTTGAAGACCATGAAGTTTCGTGTCATGAGCATTACGCAAGATGACAAACACCAGTTTTCAATTAATGCACTGCAGTATGAACCATCAAAATATGATGCCATTGATTTTGGTGCACATATTGATGATCGTCCGATATCTATCATCAATCCCACTGTGCAAGCACCTGTTGAGTCGGTTTCAATTACTGCTGAAACGATGGTACAACAAGGTTTATCCGTTGCAACGATGTTGATTACTTGGCCACAAGCACAAGGTGCTACAAAGTACCAGGTCGAATGGCGTAAAGATGATGGCTCTTGGTTGAAACTACCCATTACAGGTAATAATTCAGTTGAAGTGCAGGGGATCTATTCGGGCAATTATGAAGCCAAAGTGACTGCGGTTAATGCATTTGATGTGTCCTCAATGCCAACGTATTCAATGCTGACTGAATTAACTGGTAAAGCAGGAAAACCGCCAAAATTAGCATTCATCAATGCCACAGGTATTTTATTTGGTATGAAGCTGACTTGGGGTTTTCCGAATGTTGGTGCGCTCGACACAGCATATACCGAGATACAAGTTTCACCCGATGGTGTATCGAATATTGCTCAATTGGGATTATTTGCCTATCCAACCACCACCCACTCAATCCAAGGTATGCAACCCAATTTAACACAGAAATATCGAGGGCGTTTGATTGATCGGATTGGCAATGTGGGTGAATGGTCTGAATGGGCAACAGGTACAACGTCTGCTGATGCCTCAGCAGTACTGGATATCTTAAGTGGTAAAATCACTGAAAGTCAGTTACATCAAGATTTGCAAACCAAGATTGATCATATTGAAACGATTGATGCTGAAATAGCACCCATTCGCCGGGACATTCAAAATACCAAGGCTCAGATTGCACAAGAAATTGTTGATCGGAAAGCTGCAATTAAATCTGCTGAAGATGGCTTAACACAGAAGATTAATGAGGGTGATGCGGGCGTTTTAGAAGTCGTTAATACGGTTAAGCAGTCAAGTGAAGAGGGCATTGCTGCAGTACAGACTGAGATAGAAGTTGTAGCCAATGATTTAACACTTGCTTCAACAAGAATCGATGGTGTGTATGCACAAGTCAATCCGCCATTGATTGGTTCTACGACTGATTTGATTGGATCGGAAGCTGGCTTTGCAGGTGTTTGGTCGGAACAAAGTGCACGTATTGAAAATGATATGGCACTGGGTATTCGCATCGATACAACTGCAGTGCAAATTTCAAATGTTCAAGCTTTTGCACAAAGTGAGGTTACGGCACGAATTCAAGGCGATGAAGCCACTGTTCAGAAAGTTGATACTTACATTGCATCCAATGATTCAGCGTTGGCAACCGTTCGGAACTCTGCAACGACTGCAGTCAATCAGTCGAATGCCAATGCTGAACTCATTGATGCAATCAATCTTGAACTTGGTGGTAAGGCAGGCACAGGTGCGCTTAATCAAGTCAAATCCGACTTAACTGATGTTGATAATAAAGTCATTGCTCAAACAAGCAGAATTGATGGTGTTTATGCGCAAGTTAATCCGCCATTGATAGGTTCAACATCTGATTTGATCGGAAGTGAAGGTGGTTATGCCGGTGTTTGGTCTGAGCAAAGTGCGCGTATCGAGGGGGATGTAGCTCAATCTATTCGTACTGATCAAGTTACCGCTCAAATGAATCAGAATGATGCTGTATATCAAGCTCAGATTAAAGCAACTGCTGATGCATTGTCTGCCAATGTCACAGCTACAAATACCTTACAGACCAAAGTTGGACAAAATACAGCATCAATACAGGAGGTTACGCAGTCTGTTAATGGTCTATATGCACAGAAGTACATTAAGCTTGATGTGAATGGAAAAGTTGCAGGATGGGGCGGTGCGAATGATGGCAAGGAATCTAATTTTATTTTAAATTTTGATTCATTTGCAATCGGAAGTGGTGGTAGTACTGGATATTATCCATTCATCTTTAGAACAACACCTTTTACTGATCCAGTGACGGGTACGGTGTTTCCAGTTTCAGCTTATTTAAAATCTGCCATGATGGATTATCAATCGGTTAAAACTTCACATATTGAAGATTTGGCTGTGAAGACAGCCAAGATTGACAACTTGGCTGTAACCTCAGGAAAAATTGATAATTTAGCGGTGACGACGCTAAAAATTCAAGATGAAGCAGTGACCGTGCCCAACGGTATTTATAGCGGTAACGTCCAATCATGGGAGTTTTCAGCTATAAACTCACCACAAGCCAATATCTTGTATGGAGAGCGTGTATTACAAGAATTTAATGTCAATACCAATGGGGGGAAATTACGAGTAGATGGCATGTTTACTTACGCATGTGATGTGATTATTGGCACACTACCTGCAGGCCAAGATTCGCGGAAATGTATCACTTTGGTTTGTCAGTTGCTTGTTAATAATACTGTTGTTTACACGCAAGAGATTTACCCCATTGCGATTGGTAATAACTTTTTAGAGTTGGTTTATGTTGGGGCAACTTCAACACCGATTTACATTCACCCAGCAAGTACATCGACATTAAATATCAAGTTAAAAGCAGCAGTTATGCCCAAGATAAATGGCATGACATTTGGCACAAATGCGAATGCAGCTAAGCTCATGCGTGCATTAAATTGCTCAATTTCAACGATAGAGTTAAAAAAATGACAGCGATCATTTCGAGACATGGTGAGTTACTTCAATTGATTTACGCAAATGAAGAAACAATTATTCTCAATAAACCTTGTGGATGTTTAGCCGTATCAGATCCGCCACACGAAAGTATGTTTTATGCTGGATGGTGGCGAGATATACCCAAGCAACCCTCTGTTTTTCATATCTTTGATTATAGTGTAAAGCAGTGGGTTGATCCTCGCTCTTTGCAGCAGGTTAAGGATCAGAAATGGTCTGAAATTAAATCAGCACGAGAAGCCACCGAATATGGTGGTTTTTATTTTTTAGATCAAATTTTTGATTCCGACATCACGTCTCAATCCAGAATCATTTCTGCAAGTGAACTTGGTGTGGATGTTGATTGGACATTAAAGGATAACACTGTTGTTTTGCTAAGTACGGAGCAACTGAAAGAATTAAGAATAGTGTTGGCTCAGCATGTTGCGGATTGTCATGTCAGAAGTCGCATTGCACGACAACTTATTTATGACTCAGAAACAATTGAGCAAGTAAATTCAATTCAGTATTAGCACCGAAAGGTGTTTTTTTATTACCAAAATTAAGGGGGCGTATGTGAATGAGCCAAGTGCATCACTGTGGAAAAAGTTAAATGAGGTCGCTGATAAACTGCAAAAAGTATCTGAGCAGTTGGTGGAAACAAACGCAATTAATAAAGGATACCACCAAGCACTTGATCAACAACGGGTAAAAGTGGAGGCACTAGAACAGCAAAACCACAAAGCCCAAGGTGCAATTGCCATGTTGAAGTGGGGGCTTGGCATTGTGCTTGGGGTAGCAATTTCTGGTGGTACTTGGACCATTAGTTCAATTAATCAACTTAAACAAGATATGGCAATTATTCAGAGTCATAGAGAGGATAGTAAATGAAATTAATCAATGAAAGTGCATTCAAGCACTTATCCGTAAAGCTCCCAATGTTGGGGGCTTTTTTATTGCTTGTACTTATTCCTGCATTGCAATGGGCTTTAGATTTTGAATTAGTACCGAAAGAGTATGAGCCAATTATTATTGGTACAGTACTGCCACTTTTAGCCTTTATTGGTCGCAAAATTTATCAACCACAACTACACCAGATCCAAAGCTTCGCAGCTGTATCGAATACAGATGATAATTTGGCGAATCTCTTTAGTAATTTTCGGAAATTGGCGGGTGGATCTTTATCACAAGTACAAGTTGATCAAATTAATCACTTGGTTGCGGGCTTTCAACAAAAAGCAAAATCAGTTAGCACTTCAGGTATGGCTTTAATCTGCGGTTTTGAGGGCTTAAAACTCAAAGCGTACGATGATGGTGTTGGTGTTTGGACGATTGGTTTTGGTACCACAATTTATCCCAACGGCATCAAGGTTAGAAAAGGGGATATTTGCACCGAGGTACAAGCCAAAGCGTATATGGCGCATGATTTAAAGAAATTTGAATCTGCTGTGAATAGTGCTGTTACAGTGCCGATTAACCAGAATCAGTTCGATGCATTAGTTTCATTGGCTTACAACATTGGTACAGGAGCTTTTAAAGAATCCACGTTGCTTCAAAAGTTGAATGAATCAGATTATAAGAGTGCATCTGCTCAATTTGTTGTTTGGAATAAAGGTGGTGGCAAGGTGATGCCGGGGCTTATGAATCGTCGGGCTGTAGAGCGGAAGTTATTTGAAAAAGCCCTTTAGGGGGGCTTTTTCGCATACCCTCTATTATGTTAAATAGAGGGTATTTATTTAATAGTTTTAGAAATATTAGAGAGGTTTTCCTTTATCTCTGAAAATAAATTGATTGGGATATAAGTCTGCCTCAACTATTTTAAGAGTGTGAGAGTTTTCGAATCTATCAAGATCATTTTTTATTGTTGAAAGTATTTTTTCATTTTGAGCCTCTGATATTACATTAGTTATATTCTCTTTTATGAAAGTTAAGCGGTTATCTAAATAGTGCTGCATTTCTATAGGAAGGATATATTCTTTTGGTTCTAAAACACCATGTTTTAAAGCAATCCTAGTTGATCTCATCTTATTGATATGTTTATAGTTTATATTTGATATAATCATAAAGTTAGGTATTTTAATATAAATTAAAGACCCAGACTTTGAACTTAGTAAATCCGTATCTATAGCCCTACAAAAGTAAGAATTGACATTTGCATGCTTAGTATTTAATAACGATTCAGAGCCGCTTTCTAGAGGTATTAAATGTTGTTCATATTGATTTAAATTAGAAGTATTCTCTATTCCTAGAAGAAAACCCTCTAAATTTGATTTGCATTTTTCAATTTCAGGACTAGTTGCATGGTTTAAAAATTCTGTTAAATAAACTAAAACTCTCCAAGACAATGATGCGAAAAACCTGCTTAAATTATGATTATAAGATAGCTTATAAGAAAAATTTTCTCTATTCACGTATGGATGAAAAATAGTTTCTGCGAAGTAAGATTCTGTATCTGAAAAAAGATCTTCACATGGCTTACATAATAACTTTACTTTAAATAAATCTTGGCGCCTTATATTTGGATTATCAATAGACCTTAGATATCCAGTTGCTGAAGTTTTTCTTAACCACTTCCCTATAAATTTGGGAATAATGTGGCTTTCTTCGAGCTTTACTTGTTTTTTACATAATCTACACTGACTCATTATCTACTCATTAAACTTTATTTTTTACAATTAACATAATACACCTTATACGAATACTTGATAATTTTCGTTTCGTCTTTGAATTATACCTTGCCCTAAACTCCTTAAACTGGAATCAGGGCAGGATAAAGAAATCACCCTTTGGATTATTATAAAGTCTCTAAATACTACGAGTGTAGCGCAGTGAATGAAGCTTATTTATAAGTCGTTTATTCAACTTTGAGGTTTTGAATTAATGGTTCAATTTCAAGATATCTTAGAGTATTTGCTAGGCTTATTGCCTCAGAATGCATTTCATACCAATCTTTAAGATTTGTATTTAATTCAAAAATCTCATTATCAAGTAAGTAAATGTCATTGAATTGAAATAAATAATCATTATAGATTGAATACTTTCTACTTAAATTACCTGATGCAATTGAATATGCTTGAAACTGGCTATAAAGGCTATTAAATACAATCTTAATTTCATTAATTGAATTCTTTATATTATTAAGATATTGCATATTACCATCAACTCGAAGGGTTACTATGTTAATCTCATAGTCATAATTTACAATTAATTCATCAAGTTGCTGTAAAAATTGATAGTGAATTGATAGTTTTTTTTCAAATTCTGAGAATTTTTCATATACCTGAAGTCCAAAATTATTAATTATTTGTTTGTTATGTTGATCTTTCCAGTCATTAAATAATAGAACTGCAATTAAAGCTGCAAAAATAGTTCCAAGTACACCCATAAATGATACTGCAATGCTTAGGGTTTCTTTTGCTGATTCAGATGGATTTTGGTAGTGAATGCAAATCCAAGAAAATGAGGTAAATAATCCTGTTACTAAAATAATAGCAATTAAAATCTGAAAAATTTCTTTTTTAAATTTCATAAGTGGGTATCAGTATAATTTTTTGTATTTTGGTTTACTAGTCACCTACAGTCAACAACCCATCCAAACTAAAAATCACTTAACCTTAATCATTCCATTTTTCGTAAAATAATTCTTAGACAACATATCTCGACTCATAGACCATTTACGGTCTTTGAAATAACAAGGACCTACTGAAATCTTAGCTTTGCCAAACTTCGTCTGAATATCCTCATAAACTTGCATCAAATTTTCATTCTGTATTCTCGTTTCATGATCTGAAAGCAAGTCGGGAATATAGTTTGATTTCTCAATTAACTCTGAATAAAACACACCACACTTTTTATATTTGATACCTGGTTTATAAATTTTCTCAAGTAATAGATAGGCAACCTCAACCAGATCTAGTACACAATCTGTCGGTTCGGCAAACTTGTAGGTTTGAGCTTTGCTGTAATAGGGCACGGATGGATCAAAAGGATTAGATTGAACAAAGGCTGTAATCACACCACATAATAGTTTTTCTTTTCTTAAACGACCTACAGCATCCTGTACATACTTTGACATGGCTTCTTTTAAGTCTTCTAGCTCTGTAATTTTCACACCAAAAGATCGACTGGCCACAATCTGTTGTTTTGGTTTAGGTTGATCATCAATCGGCATACATGAGGTGCCTTGTAACTCCAAGACTGTTCTTTGCATGCAAACTGTGAATAGTTTGCCTATGATAGGTGGATTCGCTTTAGATAAATCCAAAACAGTCTGAATCCCCATCTCATTGAGCTTTTTATTCTGCTTTCTACCCACACCCCAAACTTCGGCCACCTCAACCAGTGACCAGAAATAATCACGGTGCTTCGGGTCCATTGTTGACAAATCACACACACCATTAAATCGTTTAGCTTTCTTGGCCATATGATTGGCTATCTTTGCCTCAGTCTTGGATCTACCAATTCCTATCGACACAGGCAGACCAATCCATTGGAAAATCCGCTCTCGCATTCCCTGGCAATACTCAACTAAATCATAATTCTTCTTAAAACTTGTTAAATCCAGAAAACATTCATCAATTGAATAAATTTCTTGTTCATGTGGAGCAACATAACTAGCGAGGATTGAATGAAAGCGACGAGACATTTCAGCATAAATTGCATAGTTGCTCGAGAGCACTTGAACATTATTCTTTTGAACAATATCTTTAATCTGAAACAAAGGGACAGCCATTTTTATGCCCATAGCCTTAGCTTCGTTGCTGCGCGCCACAGCACAACCATCGTTATTACTCAGTACGATTACTGGAACGTTGTTTAGAAGAGGATTAAAGAAACGCTCACACGAGACATAGCAATTATTGATATCAATAAGTGCAAATATCTTTTCTTCATGTTTCATTTAAAGTTCTTAATCACTTTTGTGACCACGCCCCAAATGACCAGTTCCTGTTCATTGCGAGGCAGGATAGGACGGCATTCTGTATTTTCAGGCTTGAGCCAAACACTGGGTAAATCACTAAATTCTATTTCGTTCTGAAAAATATCAAATAATTCTTCATGTGACATTTGTTGAGTGATCATCATTCTTTTAACGGTGAAATCATTGTCTATGAATGCAACTACGATATCTTGATGCTGTGAGCGAATACTTCTATCAACGATCAAATAATCATTGATATGTATACCTATATCTTTCATTGATAGTGATTCAACCTGCACAATAAAAGTCGCTTCTTTATTTGAGATTAGAAGGTCATTCATATCTAAAGTTTTATCGATGTAATCCTCGGCAGGTGAGGGAAAACCTGCCGCAATTTTATTCAGCACTAAAGGAATAGAAAGCTTAGTAAGTGCTTGAAATGAAGATATTTTAGAAATACATGATAAATCTTTAAATTTTTTCTTATATCTTTGTATATCAATGATTTGAGCGTTTTTCAAATGAGCTAAACTTGTCTCATTTAATTTTGAGAGCCTAGGCTTTGATGTGCTATCACTTAATTCAATCTTCATCAGTACATCACTTGATTACGTTACATAATCAAGATTCTAAAGATTGCTTAAAATAAATTCAAATTTAAATGTTGTGGATAATCAGAAGAGTTCTAAATTATTTGTAATATGTTGGTCGCGTGGAAAAGTTACATAATCATCAGCCATTTCGAAAAAATACTCGTGTGCATGGTCATGATCTGCATTAAGCCAATCATTTCGATATTGTTCAGGAATAACGATGATTGAGCGTTTTTCATCATCAGGTGCATGAAATTGCTTCATAAATGGATGATGATCAGAATTGATCGTAAGCATTGAAAATGATCGTACTTTTGAGTCTCTTATTTCAGCATCCTCATATATTGCTGCAACAGTAAAAGGCTGATCATCTTTGCGCTTGATCGTGTACCAGTGACTTTTACCATTGATGTATTTTGGTTCGTAAAACTCTTGAACCGGTATAAGACAAAACTTACTGTATTTCCATGCATTTCTAAAACTTGGTTTCTCAGCGACAGATTCAGTACGCGCATTATAAGTGTGATTACTAAAATTGAATTCTTTAGCCCATTTGGGAAGTAGTCCAAACCTAGCAATATCAAGATCAAAACCATCTGCACCTTTCATGATGATTGGGGCGTGATAAGAAGGGTACACGTGCTCTTTTAAATCAAGATCATAATGATCAGGATCAACACCGAGAAGCCGTAAATTTTTCTTTGATGGGAAGTGATAATTTGAACACATGGCTATATTTCAACTGAATACATTGCTAAGAACAATATAACTACTTTTTACGTTTAAAGCCCAATCTAGTATTGCGGAATATTGAGCAATATATTTTATAAGGTGGTTTTTGATGAAAATTATAATTTTTTGCAATTCGCGGTGCGGATGCCTAATTTAATATGTGGAATAAAGATGGTAGTAAGGTGATGCAAGGGCTCGTGAATAGACGAGTTGTTGAACGGAAGTTGTTCGAGAAAGCCCTCAATTGAGGGCTTAATTTTAAAATTTCTAAAGCATTTTATTTGATTTCAGTAATAAAAGTTTCTTTTGGTTGACGTACTTTTTTTAATTTAATCAACCAATCATTTTCAGGAGCACGACGACCTAATGCAAGTAACGTTGTTGATTTCAATCCTTTTGATTTTAGATTTAAAAACTCATCAAGTTGATCTTTATCAAATCCTTCCATAGGCGTAGCATCTACCCCTAATTCAGCAGTTGCTGCAATTGCGAGACCAAATGCAATATGGGCTTGTTTTGAAGCATGATGGTGCTGTTGTTCTTCAGTAAAAGTCGAAAATAATTGTTTAAGCCCGCTCACTACATCTGCTGTTGTATCTAATGGGAGCGCACGTTCTGTATTAGTATAGTCATAAACATCCTGAATACGTTGATCAGCCATGTTATCCCAAGCTGTAAAAACCAATAAATGCGATGACTCTGTGATTTGTGGTTGATTAAATGCAATAGGAGAGATTTTTTCTTTGATTTTTTTATTTGTAATTGAAAAAATATGAATCGGTTGGATACCCGCTGATGTAGGCGCAAGACGAGCAGCCTCTAAAATCTGATCAACCAACTTTTGGTCAATTTTCTCACCTGTCATACGTTTAGTTGCATAGCGCCAATTTAATGCGTCTAATAGTTTCATTGAATTCTGCCTTTAAATTATTGATAAATTTGTGTTAAATAATTTTTTAACGATGCTGTTTTACGACCAAGGAGTTTTTCTAAATCTGAACTTTCAATCTCATATTGATTATTTTTAATATCTAAAACTGTACCCGATGTGAGATAAATTAGAAATTTAGGTAGACCAAAACTTTCTAATAAAGATATATATTCATCATTTTCTAAAGCATGATAATTTACTTTTTTACCCGAAATTTCACTCAGCATTTCTGCAATATCTTGAAAATTATAAAATTTACTACCCGTGATATTGTAGGTTTTATTTTTATGACCTGATTGCATCAATAAGTTTGCGATCGCTTCACCCATTTCATCACGTAAGGCATAAGGGACTTTTCCTAAGCCCGCAGATAATTGAATGCCGGTATCTAAAACTTGCTTGCCAATAATTTGAGGAATAGCTTCTGCATACATTGTGTTTCGAAGAATTGTATAATCTAGCCCACTTTGTTTTATGTATTCTTCGGTTTCAAAATGGCTTAGCATGAGTTCTTCTACCGCAGAAGTTTTAATATTATGAATTGCCAAACTTGTATAAATAATATGTTTAACACCAACTTGTTTAGCAACATCAATTACAGTTTTATGTTGGTATAAACGATTCAGCTCCATTGTGGAAATTAAAACTAAAGTTTCGATTCCTAAAAATGCTTTTTCTAGTGAATTTATATTATTAAAATCACCAAATCTAACCTCAATATTACTGTCAGTTAGGGGCTGAGCTTTTTCTAAATTACGTGCCAATACAGCAAACTTATTGGATGGAATTAAGTTTTTTAAATAATGAACAACACTAGATCCTAAATGACCTGTTGCACCCGTAACTAATATCATTTTTACGCTACTCTTTTAAATTCTAGAAATTATTTTTTTATTTATAAGACTTAAGATTAACGAAAGCACTATACTTTAGGGTAGTCTATTTATAAGTACAAAGAATAAAGTAAATATGTCAGAAAATTATACAATTGAAGATGAATGCAATATGCAATTTATTTCAGCATTAAAGAATGCGTTAAATGTAGTCAATGGCAAATGGAAGCTTGCCATCGTTGCAACCTTGCTTAAGCAACAACGTAGATTCAATGATATTGAGCGTTTACTGCCAGGTATTACACCTAAAATGATTTCTAAAGAATTAAAAGAGCTAGAGTTGAATAAAGTTGTCATGAAAGTTCCAACAATTGATAAAATTTCCGGAAAATCAGTCGTGTTCTATGATCTAACTGAATCAGGGAGAGGATTAGAAAAATTAATGGTGCAAATGGCAATATGGGGACAACAGCATAAAGAGCTGAATGCCTTATCAAACTCAATGAATAAAGTAACTATCTAAAAGTATATTGCTTTAGCATTTGAAGAAACTCATGCTTAATTCGACTTAAGGCTAAAAGAAGATTTAAGAAATGACGATTCAATCAAAAGAACAGACTATCGTAAGAAAAATGTTTGACGCTTTTTATAAAAAAGATCTTGAAGCAGCAATAGCAACTGTTTCTGACGATACAGTGTGGATTCATCATGGCACTCAAAAATTGCCCTCATTAAGATTTGAAGGTAGATCTGGTGTTCGAGAATTCTTTAATACCAATTTTACAACAATGCATGCAGAGTACTTTGATATCTTAAAAACAATTCAGCAAGATGATACTGTTATTGTTTTGGGAAGAGAAAAATTTATTATTGATGGTCAAGATGGTTATGCAGCGCAAAAATGGGTTCAGGTTTATACTGTAAAAAATGATTTAATTACTCGTATGGAAGAGTTTGCAACTTCTGTAGAGGATGATCAGTATATTGTAATAAAATAATTATGCGCTTTTTTTTGTAATAAAAACCTCCGTATTATTACGAGGTTTTTATTACATAGTTTGATGTATTTTATTCTTATCACTTATTTAAATAATACTTAAATCAAGGCATTTATTTTATAAAAAATGGTACCAATCTTTCTTGCTAAAAATCTTAATTACTAGTCAGTATCTTTAATTTTTTAATCCATTTTGTATAATCTTCGGTTTGTTGAGGAATATATTCATAATAATCATATGTTCCTTGTTCACCAGGCATTACATCACCAATCATTAACTCTGCAGCATCTCTAATATGAAAGCACTAAATTAATTTTTTCTTTCTCAATCAACCTTCCTGCTAGATCCCAATCTAAATTTGGTACTGATTTAAGTTTAAGGGCTTGGGCTAACTTCTCTTGAATATATTGTGTGTGCATATGTGGTTCGCTGATAAATTTAAATATGGAGATTTTTAGAGTTTCAACTGAATACATTACTAAGAATAATATAACTTCTTTTTACTTTTAAATCCTAACCCGGTACTGCGGAGTATTGTGCAATATATTTTATAAGGTAGTTTTAGATGCAAAGATAAATTTTTGATACGGTGTAGATGTCTAGTTCAATGTCTGGAATACAGGTGGTCACAAGGCGGCAGGGTCTTGTGAATAAACGAGCTGTGGAAAGGCGGTTGTTTTAGAAAGCCCTATATTGAGGTTTTTTTACGAAAGTAGACTCATTGTAGACTTTATACTTATTGTTTGTTCGTGCGAATTATTGCGAATTATTGCAAGTTATAAATAAAAATATTATTAATCATGTATTTGTGTTGTTTATTGTTGCACGTTATTGCGAATTATTGCTTAGAATTAACCACACTGTAGAATTTGAAATTCAAATTTATTCGCCATGACCATTTTCCATTTTTAACATCAATTTACAGGATTTTAAGCTCGATATTCAACTTTACAATTGTTGAATTATTTTACGCCAATTACAGTGTTTTGCAGGGGATGTGTAACGTTGCGCAGTTTAGCATTTTGATTTTTTCGTCCAATGGCACAAGATGTCAATTCACTTTAGATAAAATAAATTTCTTTATACAAATGATCTGTACAATCGTAAATGGGGAAATGAGGTCTAAACATGTTGATTGAAAAGTTAATGGTTGTAATGCAATGAGGATACGTTATTTTTATCTTTTGATGATGATTGCTCTATGTTATGGCATATGGACGTTGGCTTTCAAAAATGATCAGGGTGTAACTGATACTGAAAATTATCAGGTGATCAATTCAGATGTGTCGACCTTTAAATCTTATAAAATGACGAAGTTATCTACATTTGAAGGAGAGTTTCGCGTACTTTCACGAGAAGATTATCATACAGGTCGTGAAGCAGAAATTAGCCCCACGGATTTGGCACTCGGCTGGGGTGCAATGGCAGATCCGCAGGTCTATAAACAACTGAGCATTCGGCAAAGTAATCGTTGGTATTATTGGCATTATGAAAATGAACCGCCAATTCCACGCCGTGAAATTGAAACACATAGTGCCAATATGCACATTATTCCTGCAAATAAAGCAGTTGCACAAAAATTATCTAAAGTGGATGATAATGATCTAATTCATTTGAAAGGGCAGTTGGTTGAAGTCAGTGCTAATGATGGTTGGGTTTGGCGCAGTTCATTATCACGAGAAGATAGCGGTAATGGCGCATGTGAATTATTTTTAGTTGAATCAATTCAAATTTTATAGAAAATCAAGTCAATACAAAAAAGCCCCGACATGTGTCAGGGCTTTTTTTTATTGATATATTCATCTTTAAATTTAGATTTGAGTGAGGTCAAACCAAATCATTTGACTGTTTTCTTTTGCAATTACAGTTGAAGTCTCATCAAAAAATAATGCATCACCCGCTTTCACTGTTTGACCTGCAATTTCAACTTCACCTTCAATTACATGGATGTAGTTGAATTGTTGAGTTGCTTTTACATCTAAACTTTTACCTTGTTCCAAATATGCTGCTTTAATTTCAGTATTTTGGCGAATGTGCATCGGTGCATTGTCATTTGGTCCAACAATTAAATGCCATTCGTTTGGTAATTTTTTAGAATCACGTTCAATTTGTTGATAAGTTGGTTCAGCATCACGCACATTTGGAATTACCCAAATTTGCAACAAATGTACGTCTTCATCACCTTTGTTGATTTCGCTGTGTTTGATGCCTGTACCTGCACTCATTAATTGCCACTCGCCAGCACGGATTTCACCTTCATTGCCCATGCTGTCTTTATGGGTGATTGCGCCTTTTAATACACAGGTCAAAATTTCCATGTTGTCATGTGGATGCGTACCAAAACCATTTTGTGCTGCAATATGGTCATCATTGAGTACACGAAGTGAGCCAATTCCCATAAATTCTGGGTTGTACCAACTACCGAAAGAAAAGCTATGATGAGTGTTTAACCAACCTGCTTCTACATGACCACGATCTTCGCTACGGTGTAAATAAGTTGTCATTTGAAATCTCCAAATCTTTATATTTTTAACTTGGGTTAAGAATAGTATTTTTGCAGGTGAGATGAAATATATAAAACAAGATAGATCATTCTATTTTTGCAACAATATTAAGATGTGGTCAGTGGACAGAAATTTTTCCTAAAGGTAGTCCATGTATAGCTTTTACCTTTTTGATAATCATTCATAAATTTCTGATAATTTGAAGATTGCTGTAACCAAGCATTACCCCAAGTAACATCTTGTGGTGCAGCTTTATCCTGATAAACAAAATAGTCATCTAAGCAATTTGTGGGTTGTAAATCCTCTTCATGTCCATAAGATTCTAAGTCATCATTAGTGAATTTTTTAATTTTTTTAGTTCGCTTTAGTTCCAAGTATTCTTTTGGGCTGAGATATTGTTTTTCTTCTGATTTATGTAGTTTTCCATTTTGATAAAGATAAGTAACCTCAATGTCATAGGGCTTAATTACATTATAATCCCCAGGTGTTTTGGTTTGATAAATCATTGCTAATTTTGAATGATCTTTTTGATTTTCGTTGTTTATATAGTCACTGCCAAAAGACATACCATCTTCTGGACTTGGCGCAATGAACTGAGTTTGATGTACAAGTTTTCCTTTAGTATCAACTTCAATCAGTTCATAGCTAGAACGTGTGTCATAGGGCTCAAAGAGTGGCGTAAAAGCATAATTATGTTGTCGTTCTTCAGGGGTATAATAATATCGTGTTTGAAAAAATAATATAAAATTTTTACCGATTGGCATCAGACTAAAAAGCTCATGTTGAGCCACATGATGATTGAGTTGAGGTTCAATGATGATTTCTTGTTTATTGTTTTGATAAGACTGACTTAAGTGAAAGCGATTAGAATCAGGCCCATTGAGAAATAATAAAGTCGGTTGCTTCATCTGACCCAAAGTATAATACCGAACTTCAGTATCACCATTGATCACAAAACGTCGCATCAGATTGATATCTTGTTTTTCTTCGTCTTTTTCAGGTTGATATGTTGGGTCTTGTATTCTTTCTTCGTCTGAGCGTTGATAGATTTCAACCGCTTCAAGTACAGTATATTCTTCTTCAGAATTTGCGTCAGATCCATCAGCCTGTGCTGTGAATGGAAAAAAAGCACAGAATAAAACGCTTAAATAATACTGTTTGTTTGACATATGACATCCTTTTTTATTGTTCTTATAATACTTGCAATAAAAAGGTGTTCAACTTTTCAGTCAAACACCTCTGTGCTTAATAATACAAAGATAATTATTCTAAGAATTTAACTGTAACACCAGATTTCACTTTTTTACCTAAATCATTGGCATCCCAGTTGGTCAAACGAATACAACCGTGTGACGCTGTTTTAGAGATTGCTGATGGGTTTGGCGTACCGTGAATACCAAATGATTTTTTACTCAAACCAATCCAAATATTCCCCACAGGAGCATTCGGACCTGGTGGTAAAGATAGAGGTTTTAAGTTTTTACCTTGTACAAAGTTACTTGGCGAATAGCTGTACCAAGGGTTTGGTGCAACACCTGTAACTTTATAAGTACCTGTTGGAGATGGTGTATCTGAGCTACCAATGGTTGCAGGGAATGAACCGACCATTTGGTTTTGTGCATTGAACAAGTACAACTGTTTTGCACCTTTGTGCGCCACAATCAGGTGAATGTTTTCAGGCAACTCATTGCGAATATTGGTCACAATGATTCTTTCACCTGCTTTTTTGAATGTTGCCTTTGGATTAAGTTTTTTCAAAAACTCTTCATCCATATGGAATTTTTCACCCAACATTTCAGTGACGCGAGTGTAATACAAGCCTTTCATTTTTGCTTGTAATGCATAATCGCGCGGAATAGACGCAGCATAAGGACCTTTTAGGTCGGCATCCGTAATGGTGTATTCAACATAGGCAGGTTTATTGCCTTGTTTAGCAACTAAAGTATCCCAAGTTTCTTTGTTAAGTTCACCTGTCGCTTTTAAACCATTCATTTGTTGGAATGATGCAATGGCTTTTAGGGTATTCATACCACTAGAACCATCAATTGCACCTGGTGATGCATGGGCATTATTTAGCATCACATGCGCACGAGCATAGACAGGGAATTGTCCCTTTCCAATGTTTTCATACCATTCGGCGTTGTTCAGACTATCTAATGACCATGACACTTTAGAAGGTGCTTGACCTACAGGTGTTGTTGAAGTCGTTGGTGCAGAAGCGATATCAGCCGTTTTCACTTCAGTGCTTTCAAGCTTTTGAAGTGTATCAGCGGCTTGATTTAAATCTTGCTGTTCCTGTGGGCTAATTTCTACCGCAGAAGCCGCAGTTGAGTTTGTATCAACAGCTAATGGGTCAATTGGATCTTGAGCTACAGTCACTGTTTTTTGAGGAGTGAGTGGACGATCAGTCGTTGTTGCTGCTGCAAATGCAGTACCTGTCAAAATGCAGCTTAAACTCAAGGCAAGTATTGAGCGTACGAACATGTAATTCAACCTTAAGAATTATTCATATTGATTTTTAAAAACGCCCAAGTATTGCAGAAAATACACATCTATGCAGTATCAGTTTTGTGTAAAACCCGATTTTTACTGCAATATTGGCTACATAATCAAGCGAAGAACAGGTTAACTTACAAGCCTTTTTTGTTATGATGGTGCAAATTTGAAATTTGGATAGGGAAAGTAATGACGACCTTAAAAAACGATCGTTTTCTGCGTGCCTTGTTGCGTGAGCCTGTAGATACAACGCCAGTATGGATGATGCGCCAAGCAGGGCGTTATTTACCAGAATACAGAGCAACACGTGCAACCGCAGGTGATTTTCTTTCTCTGTGTAAAAATGCAGATTTTGCCTGTGAAGTAACATTACAACCGTTACGCCGCTATGATTTAGACGCTGCTATTTTATTTTCAGATATTTTGACTGTACCTGATGCATTAGGCTTAGGTTTATATTTTGAAACAGGCGAAGGTCCAAAATTCCATAAAACGATTCGTTCAGAACAAGATGTCGCAAACCTACCGTCATTTAATGCCAAATCTGATTTGGGTTATGTGATGAATGCTGTTTCAACCATTCGTTCAGCATTGGGTGGTCAAGTCCCCCTCATTGGTTTCTCAGGTAGTCCTTGGACACTTGCAACCTATATGATTGAAGGTGGTTCAAGCAAAGATTTCCGTTTTACCAAACAAATGATGTATGCACAACCTGAAGTGTTGCATGCCTTGCTAGATCGCTTAGCTGATGCAGTAATTGATTATCTAAATGCTCAAATTGAAGCAGGTGCACAAGCGGTACAGATTTTTGACAGTTGGGGTGGAACATTAGCACATCGTGAATATTTAGAATTTTCTCTTAAATACATGCAAAAAATTGTTGCAGGTTTAACTCGTGAAAATGAAGGACGGAAAGTACCTGTTATTCTCTTTACTAAAGGTGGCGGTCAGTGGTTAGAGCCAATGGTTGCGACAGGCGCTGATGCTTTTGGTCTTGATTGGACGACAGATTTAAAGGTTGCTCGTCAAACGATCAGTGGTCGTGCTGCATTGCAAGGTAATTTAGATCCTGCAACATTGTATGGTTCATTTACCAACATCGAAAAAGCTACCAAAGCGATGCTTGATGATGCATATGCCAATGGTGAAAAAACAGGTTATATTGCAAATCTTGGACATGGCATTACCCAATGGGTTGATCCTGCACATCCAAAAGTATTTATTGATACCGTACATGAATATAGTCAGAAATATTTGGGTTGATGCATTTAGATGTTATTGATCAAATCACTCTTTGATTTTTCTTTTAAGGCAGCATTTGCTGCCTTATTTGGTATTTTACTACTCATTGCCTTTGCGCTGACCGCCCCGATGGGCAGTCATGAGTATTACGGTTTTTTCCGATACGACTATCTGCTTTTTTATGCACTAATCATTCAAGCATGTTTATTGTATTTGAAACTTGAGTCATGGGCAGAAGCCAAAGTTATTGCGCTTTTTCACCTGATGGCAATGGTGATGGAAGTCTTTTTGACCCATCCTCAAATCGCATCTTGGCAATATCCACAACCCGCAGTGTTTAAAATTTTAACTGTTCCTTTGTTTGCGGGTTTTATGTACTCCGCTGTCGGGAGTTTTTTTGCTCGTTCACTACGTTTATACCGTGTGTCGTTTGAAAATTTACCAAATTTTGCGAATATGCTCAGTTTAGCGGTCTTATCGTATATCAATTTTATGAGTAAATTTTTTATTCCTGATTACCGTAATCTACTGTTTATATGGAGTATGATAATTTTTTGGAAAACAAAAATTCACTTTGAGGTTCAGCAATACAAGCTAAAATTGCCAATGCTCCCTATTTTAGTCATATTGGCATTTATTATTTGGGTTGCTGAAAATATCAGTACTTTTTATAAAATTTGGCTCTATCCAAGTCAGGTTGATGCGTGGCATATGGTCGGTTGGGGTAAGCTTGGATCGTGGTATTTATTATTATTACTGAGTTTGGTTTTAGTCCTTAAAATATTGGGACATCGTGATATAACTGGGTATTGGGTATTAAAATAATTCACTCATTTTAAGTAAATAAGTGAATTAAGTACAATTGTATGAAAATGTGATTTCTTCTTGATCAATTTTGTGATAAATCTTGGTGTAGTACAGCGTAAGTTGTACAAAAAGGAATATAACAATTGAATCAAAATGAAATGATAAAAACATTCTGGAGAATTTTATGTTGAAAAAAATCGCAGTAGCGGCAGTATTAGTCATGGGTTCATCTGTTGCGATGGCTGATCCTGATGTAGGTTGTGGCGTAGGTTCAACCATTTGGGAAGGTCAGTCAGGTAAAATTGCTAAAATTTTAGCAGGAACAACCAATGGCATTTTTACAAACCAATTTTTAGGTATTACTTTTGGTACTTTAGGTTGTGGTGGTAATGGAAAAGTGACTGCGCAAGTTGTAACATTTACCAATGAAAATGCTGAAGTTCTTGCACGTGATATGGCGGTTGGTCAAGGCGAAAGCTTAAATGTACTTGCAGAGTTGATGAATATTCAATCTACAGATAAAGCACGTTTCTTTGAAGTAACGAAAGCAAACTTCTCTCAAATTTATGCAGCAGATCATAATTCAGCACAAGTTTTGGCATCGCTACAACAAGTGATGGCAAATGATGCTGTATTAAAAGCATACGTATAATTTTTTAAATGAACCCTGTCTTTTGGCAGGGTTTTTTGTACCTAAAATTTGTGATCTGAATGAAAAAAATTAAACTATATGTAGGCATAATTGGCACGATTTTGAGTTGTCATGGATTTGCATCGAGTGTTGATGTTACGGATTATTTAAATCTTGCTGAACAAAAAAAACTCGCACAGCATGTGACATGGAAACGATTACTTTATGCCGAAGATTCATCACAAAGTGAAGTGAGTTATGCTGGATATTTTTTAGCAGAACAGGGTAGAGATCATATAGATCAAGAGCTACAGGCAGATATTCGAGCTTTATTTCAAACAGCAGATCCAAATCAGGCATTTCGTTGTAAATTTCCTGCGCGTAGCGAATGGCTCATACAACAACTGAATCTTTCAGAGCAACAACTACCTAAAGTCGATTGTCCAGAGTTTGATGCATGGTATGTACAAATCAAACCTCACAAGACAACGCTTATTTATGCCACCGATTTTATGGGTAACCCAAGCTCGATGTTTGGGCACACTTTATTACGCCTTGATCCTGAAAATCAGAAACAGCTCAATTTGGTTTCTTATGCCGTGAATTATGCGGCAACTGTTAATAATGAAGACAATTGGTCATATGCTTTCAAAGGTTTAGTGGGCAAATATCCAGGTGAATATGCCTTAATGCCGTATTACCGAAAAGTTAAAGAATATGGTGACTTTGAAAGTCGTGATTTATGGGAGTATGAACTCAATTTAAGTCCTGATGAAACAGCATTTTTAGTTAAGCATATGTGGGAAATGCAGAAAGTCAGTTTCCCGTATTATTTTGTTGATGATAACTGTGCTTATCGCTTATTGGGTTTAATTGACTTAGTGCGTCCAACATCAAATTTACGTCAGCAATTTAGCTATGCCGCTATTCCTGTTGAAACCATTAAAGCTATTGATCAAGCTGGTTATATTCGTGGAACGGTTTATCGTCCTGCTTTGGAAACTCAACTCAATGCACAAGCCACGCAGCACGGTCATGCCTTAGCAAAACAGGCACATGCCTTGGCGATGCTTGAGCCTAAAGAAATGCCAACGTATTTAAAACACTATGACCCTGTCGATCAAGCCAAAATACTTGAAATGGCATATGACGATTTATATCTACAATTTGTTGCACGTAAAGTTGCAGCGGATTTTACACAACCTCGCTTTAGACAATTACTAGGTTTGCGCAGTCAATTGGTGGTTGAAAAACAGCGTAGAGAGCCACTTGAACCTAAATTTAATCCGACACAAGGGCATGATTCACGAAATTTTTCTGTCGATGTTGGTGAAGTTCAAGGAGAGAAATTTATACAAATTGGACATCGTCAGGCATATCACACTTTAGAAGACTCTCAGAATGGTTTCCGTACAGGCACGCAGCTTTTATTCTTAGAGGGTGCGGTGCAATGGCGTGATGATGATCTGAAAATTGAGCATCTTGACCTATTGACGGTTAATTCTTATAACCCGATTACACCATTTAAAACACCGATCAGTTGGGGCTTTAATTTGGGTTGGCAACAAGAAGCGGTTGATCGTGGATATTTTAGCGAAGATCAGCAACATGGCGTGTTTTCGCTGACAGCTCAGTCAGGTTATACGCTTGCGAATGATGCACGTACACAACTCTGCTATGGAGGTTTACAAACGCAGTTGCAGGCAGGAAAGTCACTTGATGATGGATGGCGTATAGGACTAGGTCCAACTGTGGGTTGTCAAAATATTTGGACAGATCAGATCAATAGTGTGGTACAGCTCGAACTTCCTTATTGGCAAGATTCAAGTCAATGGAATTTACGTTTAAATGGTTCAGTGCAGTACGCTTTGAATCAACAAAATGCATTGAAAGTGGGTTTAGAGTACCAACAACAGAATCATCTTGATTGGACAAAATGGAGTATTGGGTTTAATCATTATTTTTAATTCATGACTTTTAACTTATTGCGGTCTCTTTAGCAGATTTTAAATACATTTTTGTAGGCAATATTGCAACAATAAGACCAAATAGAGATGCAATGATATAAAAATGAGTCGAAATGATATAGTAGAATCTAGCTTATATATTAAAATTTTAATAAGACGTTATTGCAATGAGAAGCTTGATATTTTTTTGAGTTTCTTATGTATGCAAAACATAGAAAAAGAATGATGAAGTAAGAGGAATTTACATATGGGCATTTTAAAAAAAATGATTAAATCGACAGTTTATCATGAGCCTGTACCTATTCGCCGTGATGTCCGATTCAATTTACCTGCAGATCGTATTGCAGATTGGCATACACCTGCAGGTCCAATTTTTACGGCATTATTAAATACTTTTTCAATTGTATTGCCAATTGGTGAGCGCTTTTTTATTGATGCTGTTCGAGCACATCGTGATCTTATCCAAGACCCAGAATTACAAAAAGCCATGACGGCTTTTATTGGTCAAGAAGCGATGCATGGGCGTGAACATGAAGATTATAATGATGCATTATTTGCACAGTCTCCAATTGCGCCTAAGTTTGAAGCATTTGTTTTAGATATTTTTGGTTTAATTAAAAAACATACGCCACCATATTTGTGGTTAAGTGCGACTATTGCGCTAGAACACTTTACGGCATTACTCGCAGATTCTGTTTTAACAACGCCTGAACTTTTTGATGGTGCAGAAGATCACTATGCAAATATTTGGCGTTGGCATGCTTTTGAGGAAACTGAACATAAAGCGGTTGCTTTTGATGTATGGAATACTGTAATGGGGCATGGACTTTATGCATATACGGTTCGTAGTGTTGGGCAAATTGGGGCGACAATTGTATTTTGGTCTTTGATTATTCCTGTATTTTTAAATATTGTAAAAGGTGAAGGTAAATTAACGAATCGTAAAGCATGGAAAGCTGCTTATAAATATAGCTTTGGAGAAGTTGGAGCATTGCGAAAACAGTTAGGTAATTATTTTGACTATTTCCGTCCGAGCTTCCATCCATGGGATCATGACAACCGTCAATCGATGTTGGCTATGCAAGATTTAATTTATCAGTTAGTAGATGAAACGCAGGCTGCAAAACAACTTAAATCTTAAGTTAACTGATCAGTGATTTATAAACTCAAGTTTTGCTCTTTTTTAAATGGTGAAACTTGAGTTTTTTATATTTATAACAGTTTTAGTCAATTATAAGCTTCCACAACCACAAAGTATTTTTTAACAGCTTCAACAACTTCAAAAGTACCTTTAAATGATGGAGGAATGATGCCTGCTTCACCAGCTTTGACTTCAATAAATGACTGATTTTGTGCATCGTGAATCCTTACAATACCTTCAATAATCTGAAAAAACTCCTGCTTATTATCTACAAAAACAATATTCCAAGCACCGACTTCACATTGCCAAATACCACAGTTCATATTGATATGTTCATACATACTTTGCGTTAATCGTTTTGGATTACCATCGACCAAACGATCAGCACGTGGATAATCTACTGTAGTTTCACTCTGTGTTAAGCCTTGTCCTGCCAAAAAAATTGGAGACATTGTAAAATCCTTATTCATTATGTATTTGTTCCATATAAAACAAAGCCTCAATAAAATTGAGGCTTCATTAGCATCATGCAAAAATTAATGTGCTTCAGGAACAGCCATTAAAAACTCACGACGTGCTTCTTTATCGGTTTTGAAGTCACCGACAAAAGACACAGTACGTGTGGTGGATTCTTGCTTGCTCACACCACGCATCATCATACACATATGTGCAGAATCAATGACCACAGCAACCCCACGTGCTTGAGTGACTTCTGCCACAGCATCGGCAATTTGTTTGGTCAGTTGCTCTTGAATTTGTAGGCGACGTGCAAACATTTCTGTAATACGTGCAAATTTAGACAAGCCTAAAACGTTGCCCGAAGGTAAGTAGGCAATATGCACACGACCATGGAATGGCAATAAATGATGTTCACACAATGAATAAAATTCGATGTTTTTGACCAACACCATTTCATCATTGTCAGAAGGGAAAACCGCATTGTTGGTCACTTCTTCTAATGTTTTACTGTAGCCAGACGTCAAGTACGAAAAAGCTTTAGCCGCACGCATAGGCGTATCTTTAAGACCAGGACGATCGAGGTCTTCACCAACGGCAGTTAAAATGTTTGCGTAGGATTGCTGCATAGACATAAAACGTGTTCACTTATACGGATTGAACAAGGACGGCATTGTAGCAGAAAAACTTAACAAATCTGACTACTACTTGATAAACCGCACTTTGGGAAAGTAAAAAATAAAGCGTTAGATCATAATGATCATTTATTTAAGGTTATTAACCTTGAGTAAATTTAGGATTTTTTTCGGCACGTTTTAATAACACCAAAACTGCGCCTGTACCACCTTGATTTTCAGGGGCACTAACAAATGCAAGAACATCACGGTGTTGGCGTAACCATCCATTGACATAGGTTTTAAGTACAGCATCAGGTCCTTTACCATGGACAATTTTAATCACAGTTTGATTTTCATCTTTGGCAATTTGGATGATTTGTAAAACTGCAACACGGGCTTCTTCGACGGTACAACCATGCAAGTCGACCGCTTCATACCAACGTAGATTTCCTGCTTTTAAATCTTCAAAAACTTTATGCTGTAGCGTGGCAATGCGATAGCTGAGCGTTGCTTGGCTTGCAACAGGATTGAGCATCGCTTGAGTATCAGAAAGTTCTGCCTCATTGCTTTCAAATGCACCTTCAGCAGCGGCACGTTTTGCCAATGTTTTTGCATCAGGTTTTTTACGGGCATTTGGACGTTCAATTTTAGCGATATTACTATTGTCGATTTTTTTTACGCCCAATAATGCTTTCTTAAATAAATCAGCATCATCTAATTCATTTTGTATCGATGTCTGAATATCTTGTGCTGTAGCCTTGATTTGAGCTTTACTTTCGGCTTTGACTATTTCAGTCGCTTGGGGATTGGAAATTTGTTTTTTGAATTGTTTTAATAAATCCAATTGAGATTTGGAAAAAGAAGAATCAGCATTACTCATAGTTTTTAAAACAGTCAATGAACAGAATTTGCTGACTATTATAGCCATAATCCTATTAAAATTGAACTGAAAAGCATTGCTGGTTTTTTTGAATCTTTTATGTCTAACGAGATTAGTATTATTATAAAAAAGCCCAATCAATTGATCAGGCTTTTATTTAATTCTAAAAGAGTGATCAAACGCTTTCAGGCTTTCCAAACAACGCAGTAAAAGCATGATCTGGACGAGGTTGTTTCATAAAACTCTCACCGACCAAGAAAGCATGAATATCATTTGCTTGCATTCTTGCAACATCATCAACAGTAGCAATACCACTTTCAGTCACTAGCAAACGAGAAGGATCAAGTAACTTTTTCAAACGAACTGAGATATCTAAATCAACCTCGAAAGTTTTTAAATTACGGTTATTTACACCTAAAATACAGTGTTCAGAAAGACGCATTGCACGTTCAAGTTCTTCTTCGTCATGTACTTCAACCAAAACATCTAAATTTTGCTCAAAAGCAGTCTTCGACATTTCTTCTAACTGTTGATTCGACAAACTTGCCACAATTAGTAAAACACAGTCTGCATGCAAAGCACGTGCTTCAATTACACCATAAGGATCAATTAAAAAGTCTTTACGCAAAGCAGGTAGTGAACAATGATTGCGCGCGATCAAAATATTTTCATCTGCACCTTGGAAAAAATCAGCATCGGTCAGTACAGACAAGCATACTGCGCCTGCATCTTCATACTGTGCTGCAATTTCCGCAGGATTAAAGTTTTCACGAATAATGCCTTTCGATGGGGATGCTTTCTTAATTTCAGCAATCACCCCAGGGCGTTTGCTATTTAAAGCCTGAGCAAACCCACGTACAGGACTTGCTGCTTTGGCAAGTTCTTCGACATCTTTCAAGCTACGTTGTTTCAGGCGAGCAGCAAATTCCTCGTATTTTCGATCAACGATTTTACCTAAAATAGTATTGGTAATATCAACCATGATGTATTCCTATTCTTTAAACTCTATTGCTTTAAAATTATGGGCTTAGGCTTCGTATTCTTTCAGCGTTTTAGTGAACTCAGCGAGTACACCCATTTTTTCGAGTGCTTGACCGCCCCAAATAATGTCGTGCGCCCACGCCACACCTTGCTTATAACTACTCGTTAAACCTGAAACATAAATGCCTGCACCTGCATTGAGTGCAATCATGCTGGCTGCTTTTTCACCTTTGACTGATTTCTTTTTACCTAATGCATCTTTAATGAGTGCAAGGCTTTCAGCTGCACTATCGACAGATAAACCAGTCAACGTTTGCGACTCAATATCAACATCCTCAGGTTGAATCGTCCATTCCGTGATTTCACCATTTTTTAACTCAGCAACATAAGTTGCAGAAGCTAAGCTAATTTCATCGAGCCCATCACGAGAATGTACCACCATGACATGCTCAGCGCCCAATTGCTTGAGTACTTCTGCTATCGGACGGCAAAGTTCTGCGGAAAATACACCAATGACAAAGCGACGTACACCAGCCGGATTCGTAAGCGGGCCGAGTAAGTTGAAAATGCTACGGAAACCCAACTCTTTACGAGGGGCAGCAGCATATTTCATTGCTTTATGATGATTTGGTGCAAAAAGAAAACCTACGCCCATTTCACGGATGCAACGTTCAGTTTGTTGCATGTTTAGATCAAGGTTGATGCCTGCTTGTTCTAACAAATCAGAAGAACCTGATTTAGATGAAACACCACGGTTACCGTGTTTGGCAATGGTTGCACCTGATGCTGCAATCACGAAACTTGAAGCAGTTGAAACATTAAATAGATTTTGACCATCACCGCCTGTGCCAACAATATCAATCAAATGCGGGATATCACTGACATCAATTTTAATGGCAAATTCACGCATAACGCGAGCAGCAGCGGTAATTTCGTCAATGCTTTCACCTTTTAGACGAAGTCCCATCATGAGTGCGCCAATTTGGGCATTGGTGGCTTCACCGCTCATGATGGTACGCATGACGTCTTCCATTTGCGGTTGAGTCAGTTCAATATTTTTAGTGATGTTATTTAGAGCTTGTTGAATATTCATTATCTTAATCTTAACTTTTTGGGCACTTATGCGTAAATATCGAGGAAGTTTTTAAAGATTTGATGACCATGTTCACTTAGAATTGATTCAGGATGAAATTGCACGCCTTCGATTGGCAGTGTCTTATGTTTCACACCCATAATTTCTTCCATAGAGCCATCAGCCTCATTGGTCCAGCAAGTTACTTCCAAGCAGTCAGGCACAGTAGCTTGATCAATCACTAATGAATGATAGCGTGTTGCTGCAAATGGAGAGGGAAGATTGCTAAAAATCCCTGTGTCGCTATGGTACATATCAGATAAACGACCGTGCATAACTTTTTTAGCACGAATAATATCGCCACCAAAAGCTTGCCCAATCGCTTGATGTCCTAAACACACACCGAGTAGTGGAATTTTCCCAGCAAAATACTGAATGGCAGGAATGGAAATACCTGCTTCACTTGGCGAACAAGGACCAGGACCAATCACTAAATACTTTGGTTGCCATCGTTCAATATCATCCAAAGTCACGGCATCGTTACGGACGACTTTTACTTCCTGATTTAACTCGCCAAAATATTGTACGATGTTATAGGTAAAAGAGTCATAATTGTCGATCATGAGAAGCATATTGAACGTATCCATTTGAAATACAATATTAATTTTAGAAGTGCTTGTTTTGGTACTCAATTTGGTACTCAATATTTAAAAAGTACCCTTAATTGTTTGGCAAAAAGAAGCCGCTATCTAAGCGGCTACTGTATCAGATTCTGAAGTGTTTGTAACAACCGACTGAACATACGAGAGTAGCCAGTAGCTTTTTCTTCCATCCTTAAATGGTTTCTTATATCGACCTTCACGAATACGTGCATCCAAGGTTTCAGGTTCAATATTTAATAATTTTGCAAACTCAGCACGACCTACCTAAACCTGATGATCTTCAGATCTATGGCCAAAACCAAAGGACGCGTTTCTATAAATCAAATCCACGAAGATATTCAACCGAACATGGGGATTTCTAAACGGAGTTTACAGCGTTATTTGAACGGTTTAGCAAATTGGGGATTAGTTGCCAAGGATGGAGAAACACCACAGGGATTTAATTTGACTGAACATGCAAAAAATCTATTTCAAGACTTAGCCAAGGGTAGTGATGCATGAGCAGTATTTCACTTGCTGAATACAAAAAGCTCTACGCACCAAAGAAGCAAGTTAAACGCCGTACCACGGTTAAAGCAGAGCGGACTGTCAGTGAGGGAGAGATGAGCATACTGATCAGATTAATGAACTGAATGACACGGTTTTAGATCTACAAGAACAAATCACGATGGAGGTTAAAACAGATCGTGATGCTGCAATTAAAACGGCAGTAGATACGCTTAAAACGGCATTAACTGAAGAGTTTGAAACTCAATTGGCGGATGTGATTCTGAAATTTAACGAAGCCTTGGAGAATGTCAAAATCAAAGTAGGTGGAGTATATATCTCGACTGAATCAACGAATCCTGCAACAACGCTTGGATATGGAACATGGCAATTAACCTCAAAAGGTAAAGCGCTAGTAGGGTACTCAGATGTTGCGAATGATCCGAATTGGACAAAAACTGTGGGAAGTACTTTCGGGGCTTACGACCATACTTTAATACTTGAAGAGATTCCCGAACATGATCATAAAGGCGTTGTAAAGGCATCAAATCAATCGTATTCGGGAGGTAATGGCTCTCGTTTTACATCGGATGGCACTACAGATAAAGCAGGTGGAGGGCAGGCACATAACAATGTACAGCCATCCATGGTATTCGCCATTTGGAAAAGAACAGCATAAGCATCCAATAGGGTGCTTTTTTATTGCCAAAAATAAGGGGGCGTACGTGAATGAACCAAGTGCATCATTGTGGAAAAAACTAAACAAAGTATCGGATCGGCTATAGAAAGTATCTGATCAGTTAGTGGAAACAAACGCGATTAATAAAGGATACCATCAAATATATGTACAAAAAACTTGGGAGTGGCTCAGGTTGATAAAGAAGAGGAAATCAATACTTATGCGATTTCAGTCGGTGATCGATCTATTAAGCAATAAATGAACTGAGTTATTGTAAATGCTTTATCTCAGATTCAATTACCAAGTTTTATATTCATCGAGATGAGATTTTTATCACTAGACGGTGACTCGGGTGTTCTAAAAAAATACGATTTATTAGTCAATTAGAATATTTATGATCGAATTTTGAGTGATGAATAATTATTTAAATGTATATTTATATAGCAGTTAGTTGAGGGAGTTTATAGATTTCATAAATTACTGATTGGTTATTCTAATATATTGTTTTTATTGCACTAGCTCAGACTTGATCTGTAAGTTCCTCCATTTTATATTGTCTATCAGTTTGAATTTTAGATAAATTATTTCAATCAAAAGTATTTTCTGCTTATAATTATGCACGTTAATATAAAGATGATAATGATGAATATGCGGTTAGATATACAGCTATTACGTGCAATAGCTGTTATTTTTGTTGTGCTTTTTCATTTAGAAATTGCAGGTATAGAAAGTGGGTTTCTTGGGGTTGATGTATTTTTTGTTGTAAGTGGTTTTTTGATGGCTATTCTTTACAAAAAGGGTGAGGCAAAAAATTTTTTACAACGAAGAGCAAGGAGATTAATACCTGCATATTTTGCAACAGTATTACTAACTTTAGTTGCTTCGTTATTTATAGTACTACCATCAGAATTGGGGCAAGTTTCAACTCAAGCTTTATATAGCTTATTCTTTGCAAATAATATTGGCTTTTGGATGCAAAACTCTTATTTTAGCAAGGCTGACTTTAATCCATTATTACATTTGTGGTCACTTGGTGTTGAAATTCAATTCTATTTGTTTGTGCCACTTTTAGCTTGGTTTTTTAGAAAATCTAAAATATTTTTATTTTTAGCAATCTTAGGTTCATTTACAGCTTGTGTATTTATTGTAGGAATTTCAACTAAAACTTCTTTTTTTATGATGCCACTTCGAATGTGGGAATTCTTAATAGGATTTGTTGTTGCAATTTATTTAACGAATAACGGCTCAGTTAAATTTAATAATTTTAGATGGCTTGGATTGATAGGTTTAATCACATTGTGTGCTATTCCGTTTATTCATGTGGATGGACAGACGCTGAATAGACTGCAAGGTCATCCGAGTTTTTATGCGTTGTTTGTATGTATTGCAACAAGTTTGGTTTTAGGTTTTGGTTTGCCTAAATCTCTAGAAAACAATGCTATGAGTAATATTTTTGCTAAAATTGGCGATTATTCTTATTCGATTTACTTAGTGCATTTCCCTATTATTGTTTTATATTTATATGAACCATTCTCGGGTACAAAATTGTATCCTGATAGTTATATAGATAAGGGTATTCTACTATTTCTTATTATCATTTCATCAATTTTAATGCATAAACTTGTTGAAACTAGACGATTTAATAATATTGCAGTAGCGTATTTATTTTCATTAGTATCAATTTTTGTATTAACTGGTGCAACCAAAGTTGTTCCGAAAGTAATGTATGATGAGCGTGAAAAAAATATTTTTAACGGTTTAGAGGATCGTGCACCATATCGTTGTGGCAAATTAGTTCGTATCACTGATCCAAAAGCAATCAGTTGTAAAATTAATGCTGAGAATTTTGATCAATCTGTTTTATTGGTTGGTAACAGTCATGCGGATTCAATCAAAATGGCATTTAGTGAAGTAGCAAGTAAACATAAATTAAATACTTATTTTTTAGTTTCAAATACACCACTTATGGATAGCTCAGTTACTCCAGAGCGTTTAATCGATGAAGCCATAAAATTGAAAACCAATCATTTAGTACTGCATTTTTCACCAAAAGCATTAGAACTATCAACTATTGAGAAGGTTGTAGATTTAGCTCAGAAAAATAATATGACGATTGATTTTATTTTCCCCGTACCAGTTTATACAAATTCAGTTCCAAAAATCATTTATCAAAAAAATATAGAAAATCAGTATGATTTTGATAAGTATTATATTGATAATTCAGAGTTTTTTGAAAAAATGAATATTCTGAAATCAAAATACGCTAATTTACGTAATCACGAGGTTGGTAAAATTTTTTGTAATACTAAATGTGTCATTAGTGACCAAGAAAACCATCCGTATTATTTTGATGATAATCATCTCAGTCTTACTGGCGCTAAACTATTAAAACCAGTGTTTGAAAAAGTAATGTAAACATAAAATTAACCTAAGCCCCAACTGGGGCTTTTTTATTGCCAAAAAAAGGAGGTTACATGTCTGAGACACAGACTGTATTGGAAGCAAGTGCAGTCGCAATTACACAGAAAGTGACGTACTCAGCAGGAGCAACATCGTTCTTTGCATTTTTAGCAAAAGTTGATGTTATTGCATGGGGTAGTTTATCAGTGGCAGTGATTGGTTTACTGATTCAATTCTATTTCTCAATTCAGCGAAATAGACGTGAACAAGTCGAGCATGAAATGCGAACAGCCGAATATCAGCAACGTATGAAAAATTTAAAAAGCGAGTTGAAACATGAAATTAATCAATGAAAGTGCATTCAAGCATTTATCCGTAAAGCTCCCAATGTTGGGGGCTTTTTTATTGCTTGTGCTTATTCCTGCATTGCAATGGGCTTTAGATTTTGAATTGGTACCGAAAGCATATGAGCCAATTATTATTGGTACAGTACTGCCACTTTTAGCCTTTATCGGTCGTAAAATTTATCAACCACAATTACACCAGGTGCAAAGTTTCGCAGCTGTTCCGAATACGAATGATAATTTGGCGAATCTCTTTAGTAATTTTCGGAAATTAGCGGGGGGATCTTTATCACAAGTGCAAGTTGATCAAATTAATCACTTGGTTTCAGGCTTTCAACAAAAAGCAAAATCAGTCAGCACTTCGGGCATGGCTTTAATCTGCAGTTTTGAGGGCTTAAAACTTAAAGCATACGATGATGGTGTTGGTGTATGGACCATTGGTTTCGGTACCACGATTTATCCAAATGGTATCAAGGTTAAAAAAGGGGATACTTGCACCGAAGCACAAGCCAAAGCATATATGGCGCATGACTTAAAGAAATTTGAATCTGCTGTGAATAGCGGGGTGACTGTGCAGATTAATCAGAATCAGTTTGATGCATTGGTATCGCTGATTTATAACATTGGTACAGGTGCTTTTAAAGAATCGACACTGCTCAAAAAGCTGAATGAAAAAGATTATAAGGGTGCATCTTCTCAATTTAATGTATGGAATAAAGGTGGTGGCAAGGTGATGCAGGGGCTTGTAAATAGACGAGCTGTTGAGCGGAAATTGTTTGAGAAAGCCCTTTAGAGGGCTTTTTTGTATAAATATTATTATATCGAATATATTCAAAAATAGTGGAAAATCTAATTGTTATATTTTCTAATAATAAATCATAATTTAAGTGTTTGATAAAAGTGTGAAAAAATTATTAAAGTAGGGTAGGTTGCGCAATCTAGTTTATGTGATTATAATTTAATCAATTAAATATATTTAAAATAAAACAATGGAACTAAATTTTTTTTTTTTGCTATTTTAATAAGGAACACCGGCTCATTCTGGACCTTGTATTGGATATGGAATACATAGAAATATTAGAAAGAATGGAGTAAGGATTGGTTCAATTATGTCTTGTGATGATACAGGCTCAGCACCAAAAATTAAAACTATTTTTAAGGCTCTATAAGATGAAAGATGAATTTTTATTCTTAGATTATTTATGGGATTTACAACCCAATTATTTTGATATTAAGCATATTGAATCAGATATTTCCTTTAATAGAAAAGCTTTAAATTTAAAAAAAATAGATGATGTTTTTATATATCATTTAAATAATAATAATATTTTTTTAGATAAGCCTATTCAAGAAAAAAAATTACTTATAGGTTTGACATCAAAAGGAGGAGAAATTTGGGAAAAAAAATATCAAGTTGATTGGAGTCAGTATCTATATTTTGAAATTATTGAAAAAGATAAAAATCATCAAGAAGTATGTATGTATTCAATCAACAAAGACCTTATCTTTAAAATTTTTCCTGAACATAAAAAACCGACCATAGAAAAGTTGAAAAATTGGAACGTAACTTACTGGAAAATACTCAGTGATGTTCATTGCCGTAAATTATACTTTAATTTAGAAGATGATATGGAGCTATGGAATCAATTTCACCAATCAGACCTACCAAAATGGCGGGAAAAATTATAATAACTTTTTCATTGAACTTTCTGTATAAAATAATCCAAGGCTTCCATTATAGAAAATATTTAAGAATTAATTTTTAGTTTTTCTAAAATTAACATAATACACCTTATACAAAATACCTGATATTTAACCATAATTTAAACACATGGCTATATTTCAGCTTAGTGCATTTTTAAACTTAGTACTTAGCTTGTATATATTTTAAGTAGTGTAAAGGCTATTGGAATCAAATCTAGAATGCGGTCACATGTAGATTAATAATTGTGATATCCCCGAGATTTCTCGACATACTTTTTGTGAGTTTGTATAAAAACATGTTTGCTCTTTGTAATTTTATATTTTAAATACAATAAGATAGATATTGGTCATGTATGTTTTAACTATATGCATTATGTATATGTAGTACTCAAACATTTATTAATTTGAATCAAGAGGGAATAACAATATGACTAATCATAATGAAATCGATCGCCATGTAGTGAAAGAGCTACCAAAAGATCAACGTGATGAATTAAATGCCGATCCAATTACAGGTGAACCTGGTGCACATCCTGTTGGTACAGGTTTAGGTGCTGTTGGTGGTGCGGCTACGGGTGCAGCTGTAGGTACTGTTGCTGGTCCTATTGGTACTTTAGTAGGTGGCGCTATTGGTGCGGTTGTTGGTGGATTGGCTGGTAAAGGAGTTGCAGAAGCAGTAAATCCTACTGAGGAAGAAGCATATTGGCGTAGCGTAGCACACAGTACCCCTTATTATCTTGATACATTAAATGCTTACGATGATCTTACTTATGATCGGGATTACCGACCAGCTTACCATTTAGGTTATACAGGTCGTGCAGAATATCCAAATGGAACACGATTTGAAGATGCAGAAAATGACTTGAAATTAAAATGGGAAAAAGTGAAAGGTACTTCACGCCTGAATTGGGAACAAGCAAGGTATGCCGTGCTTGATGCATGGGAAAGGGTTAATGGTTGATTTTAAATCAGGAAACTAAAGGAACATCATGTTCCTTTAGTTTCTTAAACTTAGTGCATGATATTAAAATACAAAATAAATATGATAATGATCATCTAGTTTGTTTCATAAACACTTCACCATATTTGAGAGTCTGTTCGATGTAGAAGTAGAGCCATGTTTTCATATTTAATCCTTCCAACTATCAACAATATCAGCCCAATCTTGAAGCATTTTTCTTCGGTCATCGAGCCATCTAGCGTGGTTGTAGGACGCACGCGTTTTATTGTCATCAGCATGCGCTAATTGCTTTTCAATCCAATCTTCTTCATATCCCTTTTCATAAAGCAGTGTTGAAGCAGTCGCTCTAAAATCATGGGCAGTCACATCCCCCAACCCAATATAGTCAAGCATCCTATTAAGAGTCGTCGCAGATAGCATTCCTCCTTTATATACAGAAGGAAATACATATTCACGATTAGCTGTAAATTGAAATTGTTCCTGAAGTAACACATAGAGCTGAGTAGACATTGGCACAATGTGAATACGGTTTTTCTTAGTTGTACGAGTTTGCCCGGTCTTTTTTGAAGATACAGGGAATGTGATTATTTTGTCTTCAAAGTCAACAAATGACCATTGCATACGTCTAATTTCAATTGTTCGTAGCATTGAGTAGAGCATTGCTAGACCGGCATTTTTAACTGTACTTGAACCACCGTAGCTTTCTAATTTATTTCTGAGCATTCTTGCTTCATTTTTTTCAAGCGGTCGGGCATGCTCAACATCAGGGCGTTCAATTGCATCTTTTACAGCGTAAGTTGGGTCGTAATCAGCTCGAAGCGTAGCAATTGCATATCTCATAACAGCACCAATAAACTTCCGATTATCGATGGCTGTGACTTCACCGGTTCCAAAGTTCTTCTGTTTTTTCACACGCTTGATTGTGTTCTTCATGATTTGAAGAACATCTGCGGAAGTAACGTCTTTTACATCTTTATTGCCGATAATTTTTAGGATGTCTTTCTCTAAAGAAGTTTGAAATCTATTCTGATGTCGTTCAGATCGGTTCGCAAGCTTCTCTTGTTTGTATTCTTGAGCGACATTTTTGAATAAGTTACTTGAACTTAAGTTGAGTTCTAGCGTGAGTTTTTCCTTTCGCTTTTCTTCAAGTGGATTTAGATTCTGATCTAGCAGTACTTTTGCTTCATCTCTCTTTTTTCGTGCATCAGCTAAAGAGACGATAGGGTACTCACCCAAACCCATCATTAGTGTTTTTTTTAACCATTGAAAGCGATACCGCCAAAACTTTTTCCCATTTGGTCGGACTTCAATATATAGACCTGCTGCATCAATAAAACGTGTGATTTTTTCAGTAGGCTTAAGAGTTCTTATTTTTGAATCACTTAGCATTGATATTGAGTACCGATTTAAAAAATTAAGTGGTACTCAAGATAGTACTCAATTTTGAGGATTTTGCACAGTTTGTTTTAATTTACTTAGGTTTGCTAACTTACTTATTTTTATAATTTTATATACTTGTGAATTTTGTTAGGTTTTGCTAGATTTTTCAAATATTATCTTTCGATCATGAGAAGCATATTGAACGTATCCATTTGAATTTTAATGTGTCTATAAAAGACGAGTGTTTCTACCCGTCTCGTTACACACATTGCATAAAGTACCTGACATTCATCTATAAGGTGATAAAAATGTCAGTCGCTTACTTTAGCAGATTTTATTACTTTCAGGATAGCTCGATTGCGTTTGTCGTGTTGCCTAGATAATCAATACTGAATCTATGAGAAAGCAATATCATTTGAACAGATGATTCTATTGTTTGATTTAAATGAGGAGTGGTCTAATTTGAAAGATAATGTAGATTTTAGCTTTTTAGATCGGTGAGATCATTTATTTATTACATACTTTTGATGTATTGATTACAGATTTTTATGTATTTAAAAAATTAGGAGTCAATATTAAAAAACATAATATGTAGTTTTGTTTAAATATTATGTTAGATTAACTAAACAACAATAATCAAATTGGTTTTATTTACTAAAATTTTTTTAAAAAGATAAATAAATACATATATTTGTTTAAATTGTTAAATTGATAGGTTTTTATTTAAACAATATCTGAGTATGATGTTTGTACGATTAGATTTGTATATTGAAAAGCATAAATGGTTATGTGAATTATTTTGCATAAAAAACAAAAAATGTTAAAGTGAACACAATTTATGGGCTGGCGAGGGGCTGAATGAAAGAAGAAATCAAAATAGCTATTTTTGGCTTGAGTCTCAATGTGTTGGATAACATAAAACAAAAAATTCGCTTGATGTATGACGATACCGTTAATATTACTTGGGCGAATATTGCCGATCCACATCTAGATATTCTTCTTGTAAATGATATGTTTTTTGGTTCACCGACAATTCAACATTTGGTTGGTTCACAACAAGTCCCTTATCTACGCCTGATCAATAAGTCTGAAGTTGCAGGACAAATTGATGGGGATAAACTATTTTTACCATTCTCTGTAAGTGATGCAACACGGAAGTGGTTTAAAGATCGTTATTTGAAAGTGCCACTAAGTCAAAAAGTTGAAAAACAAGTTGCCCAAATTACGAAAACAACAGATATCAATAAGGTAACGGCAGAATTTTTTAATGAGCGGAATGGAAATCTACAAATTTTTGATGGTCACGGTAATATTGGCTTGATGAATGCACGTAGTGAACAAGTTTGGCTCGATACAGGGCGACGCTTTGCAGGAACAGATACGACATTGAATTTTACTTATGCAACAATGCAAATGGCGCAGAGCGTGAGTAATATTCAGGGTATAGATCTACGTAGATGGTTGTGGAATATTTTATGGTATTCACCAGAGTTGATTAAAAATACCTCAGATAAAAAATTTTATAAATTAAAATATTGGCCACATCCAGATTCAAAAGATGACCGTAAAGATGTTTTTACGATTGCAGCGTGTTTTGAGCGTGGGGCAAGTATTCAGCAAGTTGCAAAGAAATCAGGTGTCTCAGTAAAAACGATTGAACGTTTTGTTTCAATTGCATTATTGAATCATTTGTTGACTGAGATTGATGCAAAAGATGCAACGTTGATTATGGAAGAAGAAAAGCCTGCAGAAGGTGTACTGAAAGGTTTTTTTGGTAAGCTACGTCGTAAATTGGGTTTATAAAAGTATAAACCTAAAAAATAATTGATTAAATCGTATTTAAATGTACGAGTTAAACAAAAAATCATTTTTTTTAGTGTATTAGATTATAAACGGTTTGAGTGACACTCTGTAAAAGAGATAAAAACAGGGTCGTTCATATAAATAAAATAGGGGTTTAGTGTGATTTTACAGAAGTATAAAATTGTATTTGGTGGAACAATGGGGGCAGGTAAAACAGAAGCCATTAGGTCACTTTCAGAAATTAATGTCTTATCTACAGAAGCGTATAACACGGATGAGCAGTCACATAGCAAAGCTTTGACTACGGTAGGAATCGATTACGGTGAAATTAAGCTTGATGATGGCATTACCGTTGGTTTATATGGTACACCAGGACAAGATCGTTTTGATTTTGTATGGTCTGTGATCTGTAAAGGGGCAATAGGTGCTGTTGTTCTAATCGACCATTCTAAAAAAACGGCACTTGATGATTTAAAATTCTATCACAATTCATTTAAAGAATATGTAAACAACATTATTGTTGGAATTACACATGTTGATGAAGACTCACAACAATTACTAAAAAAATACCGTGATTGGATGGACTTAAATGGCTATAACATGCCTGTATTTGCCATTGATGCACGTGAAAAAGACGATGTGTTATTGGTCGTTGAAGCGCTGATTGCTCGGGCTGAAATTGAATATGCATAATTAAATTAAAATGAGAAATCCATTTTTTTGTAAAATGGATTTTTTTACAAAAAAATGTATGTAAAAAGTGATAAATTATATTTATACAGCACCATATTAAAGCACTATTTATAATGTGCACAAAAATAGTGCAATAAGAATCTCGTTACCTAATTTAGAATGATATGTGTGTTTTGATATGGTGCAATTATAACTGCACTCAGTATAATAACGCTGAAGATAAACCTGTATTGCTTATATTCTGATAAAGAATTCAATATTTTGGAATGTCTCTCAAAAGTTGGTACGGGAATTGCTTAATACTAACCAACTACTAACACGCACTTCTGAAGTGCAACAAAAATTCATTGGAGCAAAATGAGCATGGCGAACAAGGTTCTAGAACTCATCAAAGAAAGTGGCGCAAAATGGGTCGATTTTCGCTTTACTGATACTAAGGGTAAAGAGCAACATGTGACTTACCCAGCAGATACCATTGATGAAGATACATTCGAAGATGGTAAAATGTTTGATGGTTCTTCAATCACTGGTTGGAAAGGCATCGAAGCGTCTGACATGATTTTGCGTCCAGATGCGAATACTGCATTTCTTGACCCGTTCTTTGCTGAAGCAACTGTGGTTGTGACTTGTGATGTGATTGAGCCATCTACAGGCCAAGGCTATGACCGTGATCCACGCTCTATTGCTCGCCGTGCAGAAGAATACTTAAAATCTACAGGTATTGGTGATACTGCATTCTTTGGTCCAGAACCAGAATTCTTCGTTTTTGACGAAGTGAAATGGGAAATTGATATGTCTGGCGCGCGCCATACATTGATCGCTGAAGAAGCTGCTTGGTCAACAAACAAAGACTATGAAGGCGGAAACTCAGGTCACCGTCCACGTGTTAAAGGTGGTTACTTCCCAGTACCCCCTGTAGATTCTTCACATGATATGCGTGCAGATATGTGTGCTCGTATTGAAGATATCATGGGCCCAGGTCGTGTAGAAGTGCATCACCATGAAGTTGCATCTTGCCAGTTAGAAATTGGTGTGAGCTTCAACACAATGGTTCGTAAAGCTGACGAAGTACAACAGTTCAAATATGCTGTTTGGAACGTGGCGCACCAGTACGCTAAAACTGCAACGTTTATGCCTAAACCAATGGTTGGCGATAACGGTTCAGGTATGCATGTTCATATTTCAATTGCAAAAGATGGCAAAAACTTATTTGCTGGTGATGAATATGCTGGCTTATCAGAAATGGCTTTATATTTCATTGGTGGTGTAATTAAACATGCACGCTCATTGAATGCGATCACAAATCCTTCTACGAACTCATATAAGCGTTTAGTGCCACATTATGAAGCACCGATTATGCTTGCTTACTCAGCACGTAACCGCTCTGCATCTATTCGTATTCCTTACGTTTCTAGCCCGAAAGGCAAACGTATTGAAGCGCGTTTCCCTGATCCAATGATGAACCCGTACTTAGGTTTTGCAGCATTGTTGATGGCTGGCCTTGATGGTATCCAGAACAAGATCCATCCAGGTGAAGCTGCTGATAAAAACTTGTATGATCTTCCTCCTGAAGAAGAAGCGAAAATCCCTACAGTTGCGCATAGCCTAGATATGGCGCTTGAAGCACTTCAAGCGGATCACGACTACCTACTTAAAGGTGGCGTATTCACTAAAGATATGCTTGATGCTTATATCGAAGTGAAAACTGAAGAAGTTCGTCGCTTAAATACGACTACTCACCCAGTTGAATTTGATATGTACTACAGCTTGTAATTCTTTTTAGAATTTAAGTGAGAAAAAAACCCGCCAAGTGCGGGTTTTTTTGTATGATCTATTTTTAGATCATTTGTGAATGTTGATATGGCACAACGTAAAAAGCATATTGGATTTTTCCCTTGGATTGATCCGAAAGATCAAGAAAAAGGGTTTAAACTCAATTTTTCTGAAGTGACCTATATTGAAGTAGCAAGAACGCTTGAAGGTTATAAGCAAGCGCAATTTGTTGCATTAAAAAATCCTGAATTGGCATTGGATTACCCGTATCCTGAAATATTTTATTTAAGTGCTGAAGGTTTAATCTTGGTGAAAACGCCTCAAGGTAAATTTGAAGTGATTGCTAAAACAGATAATGCTTGAATCATGAGATTTAATCTGAACCTTTTTAACGATATATGACTTAAATTTAAGTTAAACTTCTCACAATTTTAAAAAATGAGCATTGAGCGTATGCGGAACAACCGGGCAAGTATGATCCAGGCTAAATCTATTCCTATAGCCTTGAAAACATGGTTGTATGCTTCAGGTTCTTTGACACAACAGCTAACTGATATTGCAGGTGGTATATTTAAAGTACAACCCATTCAAGAACATTATCAAAGAATGTCCAAAATCGACAGTCAATGGATGTCGATGCCATCACAGCATACCTCTTGGGTTCGAGAGAGTTTTCTGTACGGGTGTGATGATCAGCCTTGGGTTAAAGCCAAAAGTATTTTCCCTATTTTAAGTATTCATGGTAAAGCTCGATTATTTAAACATATTGGTAAAAAGCCCATCGGTCGATATCTATTTCAACGTACCAATCCTGTCTGTGAAAGACGAGTTTTAAAACTTCAAGACGGTTGGACGCGTCAAAGTTGTTATACTTGGCATGGTTGTAAATTTATTGTGCAAGAAACATTTTTACCTGCATTTGAACAATATTTACAGCAACAGAATATTTCAAAATAGCGTATTGAAGGATTGATCATGGCAATAGCGCAACATCCCACTTGGCAACAACGACTAGAGGCTTATTATTACTTATGCCGTTTTGATAAGCCGATTGGTACAGAATTGGTTTTTTGGCCGACCATGTGGGCACTGTGGATTGCAGCAAAGGGAATACCACCTATTGCAATTTTGATTCCAATGATTTTGGGCACTATTTTCATGCGCGCGGCTGGATGTGCGATTAATGATTTTGCGGATCGTAAAGTGGATGGCGCAGTGGAACGTACTAAAAATCGTCCGCTTGCAACAGGAATTATTAGTGCGAAAGAAGCAATTTTTGTTTTTTTAACGTTAGTAGCTGCCAGTGCTGTGATGTTGCTTTTTCTGCCAATTGAAACATTCTATTGGTCGTTTGGTGCACTGTTTTTAGCATTTATTTATCCGTTTATGAAACGTTATACTCATCTTCCTCAGGTTTTTTTGGGGGCTGCATTTTCATGGTCAATTCCCATGGGATACACAGCGATGGGGGTCACACCTGATTTAACGTGTTGGTTATTATATTTTGGAAATCTGGCTTGGACAGTGGCTTATGATACTCAATATGCTATCACTGACCGCGAGTATGATTTAAAAATTGGGGTGAAATCGACAGCGATTTTGTTTGGTCGTTACGATATTCAAATTATTTCAATTTTACAGTTACTAAGTATGGTGCTGATAGGTGGTGCACTCTATTTAGAAAATATATTAATACCTTTTGGCTTGATTGCATTATTGGTCGTTAGTGCTGATTTCATTTATCAATGGACACGCACGAAAGAACGTAATCCAGAACAATGCTTCTGGGCATTTCGACATAACCGTTGGGTGGGTTTGATCATCTTTTTAGGCATTTTTGTGGCGCTGTATTAAGACATAAATGTTTAAAATAGAAAAGAGAGATGAATTGATCTAATTAAGCTGTCTATTTTATGAGTCAGCTTTCAACCATGCTTTATGTATAGTTTGAATATATAAGATGTATGATCGTTCAAATGATGATGAATATGATTGAGCTTTTTATAGCCGTAATCTAATCGATATCAAAATGATTGAAATGCAATGTGATGCTTTTTAAATAATTAAAACAAAATGTGATTTTTATTAAATAATTATGTAATTTTGTGAAAATACAATTGTATTTTAATTTGAGTTAATGATGTAAAAGTAGAGTTATTATTCTAATTGTGTTTTTATTGTCATGTGCCTCATGAGGAGGCATAGATAGAATGATTAGGATGATATTGTGAATCAATTATTTAAAAAAACATTGCTTGTTTTGTGCTGTAGCTCTGCATTATTCATAACGGCTTGTAATGATAGTGACAATGACCACGATAATTTTGTAGCACCAGAAAAATTCTTCGTTTCTGAATTACCTTATAAGTTTGATAAGCCAGACGGTGCTTCTGCAGATCCAATTCAGGTCATGACCTATAATATGACCAATGTTCAAGGTAAAAAAGCCACAGCAACTGCCATGGTTATTTTCCCTCAGACAGCACAGCCACAGGATGGTTACCGTGTTGTTGTATGGGAGCACGGTACTTTAGGAAATGCTGATAATTGTGCACCAACCAATAATATTCAGGGTGCACGCTTTAAAGATCCTTTAGCAAAAAGTTTGCTAGAAGCAGGCTATGTAATTGTTGCACCTGACTATGAAGGCATGGGGACTAAAGGGATTCATCCGTATTTACATTTAGAAAGTGAAGCTAAATCTGCGATTTATGCAGTTAAAGCGGCTCAGGAGCGTTACGGCAGTAAATTAAACAAACAGTGGATGTCTGCAGGACAATCACAAGGCGGGCAAGCATCTCTTGGAACTGCTGAATTTGCAAATTCAGATGTAAATTATAAAGGTGCAGTTGCTGGGGCACCTGCTTCAAGTTTAGATACAATTATCTTTAAGGTCGCACCAGCTGCATTAAAACAAGCTGAAGCGTTAGAAATTGCAGCAGGGAAAACATTAGCAGAGAGAGCAGCCGCAGGTTCTATTGGTGCTTATGCAACTCTATTAAGTTATGCTGCATTTGCTGGTGTGGGTATTAAAGCGGTAGATCCTTTATTTGAGTATCGTGATATTTTCCTTGATCAGCGATCTAAGTTGATTGCTGAAAAAGCAGAAGGCTCGACAGGTGAAAATGGTTTATGTTTAGACAGTCCAGATGCTAAAAATTTGCCTGAACAAAGCATTCGCTACTTATTTACAATGGATATTGTTAAATTTTTGACTGAAAACCCTGGTAAATCAGTATTAGATTACCCAGGCTTGGATGAAGTTAAGTTCTATCAACTTCCTCAAATTGCTCAATTTATTAAGAATAGTCAGCCTGGAACAAAAAAATTGGATAAGCCAGTTTTAATTATTCAGGGAACAGCGGATATGAGCGTTCCATATCCTGTGACAGAAGCACTTGTGAAAAAATTGAAGGATGATTTAAAGTCTCCTGATATTACTTTCCTTCCTGTAAAAGACGCGTCACATACAGCAGCAATTGTTCAGAAAAATCCTGAATTGCTTGCCTTTATTCAAAAGCATATGCCAGCGAAATAAACTTTAACTTCGGTTAAGTAAAGATATTCCTATCTTGCCATATATGATGTATCAAAATTCATATCATTGATTGGCAGATGGGAATATTTAGCGGACTTAAAATCTATTTTTGCTGTAAATAATGACTGGATACTTTAACGTAATTTTGTGCTGAGTACGGTAAAAAGGCTTTTTCTTTGTCGGTTAATGGGCGAACTTTTTGAACAGGGCTACCCACATATAAGAAACCACTTTCAAGACGTTTGCGTGGGGGTACTAAAGAGCCAGCACCTATCATCACATCGTCTTCAATAATCACATCATCCAAAACAATGGTATTAATTCCAACGAGAACACGATTGCCAATTGTACAACCATGTAACGTAACATGATGTCCAATGGTGACATCTTCGCCAATAATTAATGGAGAACCTTCAGGTTTACTGTCATTTTTATGACTGACATGTAACATGGCATGATCTTGTACATTTGAATTTCGACCAATGCGAATAAAATTGACATCACCACGAATCACGGCAAAAGGCCAAACCGACACATTTTCAGCCAAAATAACATCACCAATCACTACAGATAATTCATCGATATAGCAGGTTGAGTCAATTTTAGGGTGAGTGTCTAAGTAAGGGCGAATATTCTTTTTCATGCGTAGCATCCATGTTCTAAATAAAAGTAAATTATCATAAAAAAACGTCCATATTAGATATATGAACGCTTCTTTTTATTCGTCAAGTTTTGAAGTAATTAATATACTTCAATGATCAATACTTAGAACAAGTTGCTAAAAAATTGCTTGATATGATCAAACATACGAGAGAAAAAGCCTGCTTCTTCAACTGCTTTTAATGCAACTAATGGTTTTTCAGCAATCACTTTACCATCTAAAGTCGCTGTTAATTTACCAACCACTTGACCTTGTTTTAATGGTGCTTTGAGGTTTGGTTGTACTGTAATTTGCGTTTTAATGGCATTTGCCTGACCTTTAGGCATCGTGACATTAAAGTTTTCAGCTAAACCAATTTGTACCGTATTTTCTTTTCCAAAGTAAACTTTAGCTTTTGCTAAAACTTGGTTTGCTGGTTGAACACTGATGGTTTCAAAATTTGAATAACCCCAAGCCAATAATGATCGTGTTTGGTTTGCACGTTCATTCATAGATGGTGCACCAAAAATTACCGAGATTAAGCGTAGTGGACCACGTTTAGCAGAAGTGGTTAAGCAGAATCCAGCTTCATCGGTATGACCTGTTTTTAAACCATCAACACTTGGATCAGTATAAAGCAAGGCATTACGGTTACCTTGTTTAATACCGTTGAAAGTAAACTCTTTTTCAGAGTAGATCGGATAATATTTTGAACTGTCATGAATGATATGTTTTGCAAGTGTTGCCATATCTTTTGCAGTTGAATAATGTCCCTCAGCAGGCATGCCTGTTGAGTTAATAAAATTAGTATTAGTCATGCCAATTTTTTTGGCTTCTTGGTTCATTGCATAAGCGAAAGAACCTTCGTTACCCGAAATGTGTTCAGCCATGGCTTTAGATGCATCATTACCAGACTGAATGATAATGCCACGTAACATTTCCAAAACAGTAGCATTGCCATTTAAAGGAACATACATACATGATTCTGTACTGCTACCTTTACACCATGCTGACTCATTCATGCGAACTTTTTCGTTTTCAGTCAGTTCACCTTTCAATAGTTTTTGTTCAATGATGAAACTGGTCATCATTTTTGTCATGGATGCAGGGGCTAACTTCTCATTTTCATTTTTAGATGCCAGTATCTGTCCAGTTTCATAATCCATTAAAACATAAGATTTGTTATTTAATTCTGGTGGTGTGGACAGAACTGTTGCTGCATAAGTAAAAGAGGGTAATAGTAGTAATGCAGCAAAGGCGCTTTTACGGGTCATTCTGGTCAGTTCCAATCATTATAAGAGCACAAACGAGCTTGGTATTCTAGGACAAAGCAAAGCCGACTTCTATGGGGTAAATCGGCTTATTTTCTATGAATTGTAACTAATTCATTGGCTAAAGCACTTATGAATTAAAATTGGTTACATCCTGACAGATTTGGATGTTATCGGCATCGCTTGCTTTTTTAGCATCATTGCGTGCTTCATCAAGCGCAGCTTTAAATTTATCTTGCTGTACGATGGTATTTAAAGCAGCAACTGGTTTTTTTTCATTTGGTAAATACGCTTTGACTAGTTTTGCATAACCTTGATCAAACTGATCACCAGCTTGGTCTAATGTTGGGCAAACTTCAGATAAAACAAAAATAGCAGCCAATTCTTCATTGGTCACGTTGGCTTGTGTGACATCAATATTTTCATCAGCAGCATGGGTTTGACTCAGCACAGAACCCAGCAAAAGAATAGTAAGAGAACAGCGTTTAATTAACTTCGAATTCATGAATATCTCAATTTTTGCAGTTGAACGTATTTGAGTAGTTTAACGTGATGTTTTATATAGCCTAATAGAAAAGCATAGAAAAAACATAGAGAAAATGTATTGAAGATGTAGGCGTGAAGCCTTTTGGGGTTAAGCACTATCTATTTGATGGAAAATTGACTTTTTATTGAGGATTTATTTTGAGCATCCTTGCTCACAGTTCTAACAGTAATCAGTGTAATCTTACATATTCAATAAGTCTTCACATGCTGATTTTTGTTCTGCTGTATCTACTGCTATCGCATCTGCTTTAGCTTCTTTGAAAATAGTTTGGTATTCAGCATCTTGTTTGAGTTGTTCAAGAGTGATTGATGGATTATGTAACTCTTTTAGAAAAGTGTTTGTCATGTTATTAAGCGAAGATAAAATTTTAGGATTATTTGCGGTTAAAGCAGGGCAAACCTCAATGAGAACCTGAGTTGCTGCAATATCTTCTTTTATAATGCTATCTGATTCTTCAGCTGTAAGTCCTGAGTCTGCAAAAGATGATTGAGCGAAAATTGTGAAAAGCGTTGATAAAAGTATAAATTTAAGTGAACGTATTGGCATGATTTTTTCCAAAAAATTTCTGTAAATTCAGCGTGTTCAATATATATAATTTACTAACAAGTTGAAACAAAATCACCTGAGCAGTCACGTGAAAAAGACTCGCTCTGTAATACAATAGGATGAAATGTGAATATTTTAATAGCTAATGATGATGGTGTTTTTGCCCCTGGAATCCAAGCCCTTGCACGAGCATTAAAACCACTTGGTCGAGTGATTGTGGTTGCGCCAGAAAGTGAGCGTAGTGGCTTTTCAAGTGCATTGACACTTGATCGTCCTTTACGTCCTATTCAGGTTGCACCTGATATGTGGGCAGTCAATGGCACACCTGCAGATTGCGTTTATTTATCAATGAATGGACTCTTTGATTTTGAATTCGATCTTGTCGTTAGTGGAATTAACAGTGGGGCAAACTTGGGCGATGATGTATTGTACTCAGGAACGGTGGGTGCAGCATTTGAAGGTCGTCTCATGAAGCAAGCTGCGATTGCTGTATCATTGGCGGGTAGTAATGTTCGAAGTTATGAAAGCCCAGATGATTATGCACAAGCAGCACAGTGGGTACATGATTTCATTGCACGTGGTTTACCACAGTTACCTGCTCGACATATTTTGAATATTAATATTCCTGATGTTGCCGAAATACAAGGTCAACAAATTACTTACCAAGGTCGTCGAATTCAATCTAAACCGATCAGTAGTCATGTTGATCCTAGAGGACGTCAAGTCTATTGGATTGGGCTTGCAGGTGAAGCAGTGACAGATCCAGCAAAAAGTAATCTTGGCATACAATCTGACTTTTTTGCTGTAGCAAATGGCTTTGTCAGTATTACCCCAATTCAGATGGATGCGACCAATTACAGCATTTTGACTGATTTACAAGCCCAATTTATATAGCTTTAACGTATTAAGAAGACATAATTCATCATATTACAATGTTGTTGCATCATCATCGTGCAAGATCTACACGGATTTTCCACATTTGAACAATGCGTCACCTGAAAGATACGATCAGTCACAAAAGCACTGAATGATTGATGCTACCTTATGTTATAAGTTTGTGAAAATACGGGGTTGTACGCCGTATTTTGAGCATTTTTTGCTACTCTTAATTGCATTTATAGCTGTATTTAAATTTTAAAACTTAAACTAGGAGAGGGACGTCGATGTTTATGGCAGGATCACAGCAGTTTTTATCTAAACCACAGGTATGGGTTAAGACCATTTTTTTATCGGCTGCTTTGACTTCAACTGTATTGATTACAGGCTGTGCTTCAAAGCCACAAATCAATAATCCTGTCCGTTATGCCAATGCACCCGAATATTATACCGTTCGTTCGGGAGATACCTTAAGTGCGATTGCTGCCCGTTATGGTTTAGATTATTTAAGTATTGCCAATATGAATGATATTGCTGAGCCTTATCGTATTTATGTCAATCAATCGCTGCGTTTGAAAAAATCAGGCAATTATCGTGATAATCGTTCTACGACGCAGGCATTGAGCAGCAATGAACCTCAAATTCAACGTCAGACCATTAGTATTCCTGCACCAAATAAAACACCTACGCCACAACAGCAAACAGTACAGACTACACCAAATAATACCATTAAAAATAATTCGGTAACTCAACCTGCGCCTGTCGTGAGTGTAACCAATTTACGTTGGGTTAAACCTTCAACTGGGCGAGTGCTTGAAAACTTTAATTTAACAAAAAATGTTAAGGGTATTCGCTTCGGTGGCAATGTCGGTGATCCGATTGTAGCAGCCGCCAATGGACAAGTGGTGTACGCCGCAGATGGTTTGAAAGAATATGGCAATTTAGTACTCATTAAACACATAGATGGTTACATTACTGCCTATGCGCATAACAGTAAGATGTTGGTGAAAAGTGGTGACAATGTTGTTGCTGGTCAGAAGATTGCAGAGATGGGTTCGAGTGGTACAACACAAACGATGTTGGAGTTTCAAGTTCGTTTAGATGGCAAGCCAATTAACCCTGCAAATATTTTACCGATTAATTAAAGATATTTAATGCAATGTGTAGATTTCTTCGTATAATACAATGAGTTGCTAGATAAAAAAATGTGAAGCAGCGCATGATTTCAGAGGGAAATTTATGTTAGATCAACTTCGAGCAATGGGCGTATTTGCCTGCGTTGTTGAAAAAAGTTCTTTTAGTGGTGCAGCCCGTGATTTGGGTATTACTACGAGTGCTGTCAGTCAGCAAGTTCGTTCGTTGGAAAATGAGATGGAAGTTACACTTCTGCACCGTTCTACACGAAAACTCAGTTTGACTGAAGCAGGACAAGCCTTTTTTCACAGTTGTCAGGAAATGTTAGCCGCAGCAGAACGTGGAAAAATCCGTTTAAATGAGTTGAGAGACGATTTAGTCGGTGATTTACGTATTGCCACAACGCCAGAGCTAGGAGCAACTCATGTTGTTCCTGCACTATCCCATTGGATGTCTGCACACCGTGGCCTGATGGTTCACTTTGAAGCAGACAATCATTTTATTGATCTGATTCAAGAACGAATTGATATAGCAATTCGTATGTGTTCGAAAGTCGATGAGTCAAATAATGTTAGCAGTGTACCATTAGCCCGTGTTGATCAGGTTTTGGTTGCATCACCAAGTTATTTAAACCAAACATCGCCAATTTCGCGCCCAGAAGATTTGCAAAATCATGATTTGATTCCAATCAATATTATGAAGAACTATCAACATTTTTCATTTCAGCATGGTGCAACGGGTGAAGTTGTTTATCTTGAAATGAAGAATCGTGTACAAACCAATAATGTCTTTGTTGCAAAATCACTGTGTCAAAACGGTCATGGCATTGCACGCATTCTTTATTTGGATGTACAAAAAGAACTCATCAATGGAACATTGGTTGAAGTGTTACCGGAATGGAAACTCCCGACATTTACACTCAATGCTATGATGCTAAAACGTGAACAGCAACCGATGAAAATTCATCGTTGCCTTGATGCATTAAAACAATATTTTTGCCAATTACCTGGTGGCAGAATATACCAAGAAGCATCTTAAAAAGATCGATTGAATAAAAAAGCCGCTTGTTAAGCGGCTTTTTTACATCTGAGGGAAAACGATATAATTGATTAAGCCAAGTAGTTTTTAATTGCAGGAACAAGACGTTGTAACAAATCATCTGCTTGTTCATGTGTCATATTGAGTGCAGGAAGCAAACGCACGACGTTCCCAGAAGTAACATTAATAATCAGTTTATGTTCATCACGTGCAATATTGACTAAGTCGCCACAGTCTTTCGGTAATTCGATACCAATCATCATACCGAAGCCACGGACAATCACATTGAGATCAGTAAGTTGTGCGCGGAATTGATCGACTAAATATGTACCAATTTCGGCAGCATTTTCAACAATATTTTCTTTTTGAATCAGATCAAGCACAGTATAAACAACGCGTGAACCTAGATGAGTACCGCTATATGTTGAGCCATGATTACCTGCAGTTAATACACCAACACCACGACCTTGAGTCATTACTGCACCAATAGGAAAGCCATTACCTAAACCTTTAGCAGTGGTTATCACATCAGGAATAATATTGGTGTGCTGATAAGCAAAAAATTTTCCTGTACGACCATTACCAGTTTGAACTTCATCAAGCATCATTAACCAATTATGTTGATTACAAATATGACGAATTTCTTCTAAGTAGCTAAATCCTTGAGGTGCGGTATTCACACCACCTTCACCTTGGATTGGCTCAACTAAAATTGCCACGATGTCAGGATGGTTGATGGCTGCTTCTTCAATCGCTTCGATGTCACCAAAAGGTACACGAATAAAGCCTTCGACCAATGGACCAAAACCTTCTTGAACTTTTTTATTTCCTGTTGCAGACAATGTTGCCATTGTACGACCATGGAAAGAACGGTCAGCAACAATGATTTTAGGACTTGCTACACCTTGTAAATGACCAAATTTACGGGCAATTTTAATTGCACCTTCATTTGATTCTGCACCACTGTTTGAGAAGAAAATTTCTTCCATACCTGAAACTTCAGCAAGTTTTTGTGCTGCAGCTGTTTGCCAATTTACTTCGTAAATATTGCTTGTATGAATGAGGGTTGCCGCTTGTTCTGCAATGGCTTGAGCGATCACAGGATGTGCATGCCCTAGACCACATACAGCAATTCCTGTAAGTGCATCTAAATATTCAGTGTCATCTTCAGTGTAAAGATAAGAACCGCTGCCTCGGACAAAGCTGATCGGTTGGCGGCTAAATACCGGCATTAAATGCGATGGTTGATCAGGTTGTACCGGAGCGAGGGTAATGTTATTCATGACTAACTCTTATCTGTTAGGAAGGAAATAGGGGGAAGTTTATATAAGCAAAATACGGAACAGATTTAAAGCCCAAATGTAAATTAAATTGGAAATAATCATCTTGGCGTACTCTTTATGGTGGATTTAGGTATAATGCACGCAGAATGAGTTGAGGATTTATCAATGACTGAACAAGCACGTGATACAGAAGCGTTAATTCGCGATCAGATTGCTAAACATGCTGTACTTCTTTATATGAAAGGCACACCACAATTTCCACAATGTGGTTTCTCTGCACGTGCAGTCGAAGCACTTAGCCAAATTGGTCGTCCTTTTGCTTATGTAAATATTTTGGAAAATCAAGATATTCGTGCACTTTTGCCACAAATTGCAAATTGGCCAACATTTCCACAATTGTGGATCAATGGTGAATTAATCGGTGGTAGCGATATCATGCTTGAAATGTTCCAAAATGGTGAATTAAAGCCATTGGTTGAGCAATACAGCGCAGCACCAGAAGCTTAATTTAACCTTCTGATGTTCAAAAAGCACCTTATGGTGCTTTTTTTATGTGTAATAAAAATGTAGAAATAGCTTAAAAAATTCAAAATGAAGATCAAAAATAAGCCCAATACGACATATAAAAACAGCGCTGAAAAATTCAACGCTGTTTTTAAAATGGTTCAAGGTAACATCATGAATCGACTACTTTAATCTACCAAAGCTTCAGCCACCGCATCTTGAGGTGTTTCACAGATGATCGGTACTTCTATTTTTTCAATCTTTTTATTTTTTTTCTGTTTCTTTTTTTTCTTTTTCTTCTTCGATTTTATGCTGATGTCTAAACCATCTTCAAGCGCTTGCCAATATTCGAGTTGTGCCATAACCACTGAATAGATAGAACCTTTGGTATAACGACCTTTCTTGTCGAGCTTACCAACAGGGCGTGCCATTAAAATTTCAAGAGCTTGATCAATGGTATCAATCGCATGAATGTGGAATTGACCATCAGCCACAGCTTCAATGACATCTTGGCGGAGCATCAAATGTTGCATATTTTGACGAGGAATAATAACGCCTTGTTTACCAGTCAAACCTTGCAATTTACATGCATCAAAGAAGCCTTCAATTTTAGCATTCACTCCACCAATGGGTTGAACTTGACCAAGTTGGTTCATTGAACCTGTAATCGCCCAAGATTGATCAATCGGTAGTTGGCTGATTGCCGAAATAAGCGCAGATAGTTCTGCGACCGTTGCACTATCACCATCAACCTGACCATAGCTTTGCTCGAAAGCAAGCGCGGCTGAGAAGTGCAGAATTTGCTCACGACCAAAATGTGCTTTGAGAAAGCTCGACATGAGCAACACGCCTTTGGCATGTAAAGAACCACCAAGTTCAACGCTGCGCTCAATATCGAGAATATCGCCACCACCTTGATAAACTGAAGCGGTTAAGCGTGAAGGTAGACCAAACTCGACATCGGCATATTGAATAACCGAAAGTGCGTTGATCTGACCTAAACGATGCCCACGTGTTTCAATAAGTTGTGTGCCACGAGATAAATCTTGCCAATACAATTCACGTAAATAACCTAGACGATATTGACGATGTTTCAATGCAGTATTGATATGCTGCGCTGTCACCATTTTTTCATCAGATTGCAGTGCATGGTGATGTGATTCACGAATCAGATCACCCAAAGTCAAAGCATGTAATGACAATGAACTTTGATCTTCAGCTTGACGACTAGAATCGGTAAGTAGTGCAGACAGGGCAGAACGGTCAAAAGGCAACAGTTTGTCTTGTTGAACATAATCGGCAATGAGCTGCATATAAGCTTGTTCATTTTCTTCATTGCGTTGTAAGGTATCTGTAAAATCAGCACGGATTTTAAACACGCTACCGAGTTCAGGTTCAACCTCTAAAATTTCATAATAAACTTCAGGTTCAGCCAATAAAACCACTTTTACATTCAGTGGAATAGACGCAGGCTCAATTGAAATGCTGCCTGTGAGCGTGATCATGTGCTCAAGAGATGATAATTTTAATTGCCCCGATTTAAGCGCACGTTTTAACCCTTGCCAAGCATACGGTTGCTCAAGCAGTTGTTCTGCTTCAAGCATTAAAAAACCACCATTGGCTTGATGCAATACACCCGGACGAATTAGGGTGAAATCGGTGGTAATCGTACCATTTTGCGTCAATTGTTCAACATGACCCAACAAGTTGTAATGTGTCGGGAAATCTTCAAAAATAACAGGTGCACCAGCATTAGGTTTATTGCTAATGACGACATTGGCTTGATAGCGTGAAGGTACGCTGTTGAATAATGCAGGTGCAAATTCATCACTTTCACTATCAATCACATTTTCAACATTATCAATAATATCTTGTGCATACTGTTTGAGATATAGCTCTAAGCCATCAGTATCAAATTTATTTAAAATGGCTTCCATACGAGGAATAATGACTTGTTTACCAATATCTCGATTCAGTTCCGAAACTTGATCTCGTGCATCATCCTCTAAATCGCCTAATTGTAAACCTAGACGTTCGAGCTTTTTATCCATATAGCGGATATTGGCTGCAATTTCGGTGCGCTCTTTACTGGTCAATGCATTCATGTCTTCTTGCGACATTTCCTGCATTTTGTCATCTTTATAATGCGTGGGAATAAACACATGCTCATCATGGCGATTGATCAGTTTAAGATCAAACTCTTCGCCTTCACGAGTCAATTCAGCCAAAGCATGTTGTTGTTCATTACCAGTGATTTGGCGAATACGTTCAATTTGATTGTGATAGGTTTCCGCACTAAAGCGTCGTTCAAGCTGTTTTAAAATGGTTTGCCATGTTTGATGTAGTAATGTTGCAAATTTACTACCTTGACCTGCGGGAAAGCGTAGAGTAATGGGTTGGCGAGCATTTTTAAAATTATTGACATATACCCAATCGTCAGGCGTCGGCATAGACTTGGCATGTTGTTGAAGTAAACGCTTGATCATGGTGCGTTTACCAAGTCCGGCTGTTCCGACAGCAAAAATATTGTAGCCTGAATAAGGCAAGGCAATACCAGCTTCTACTGAAGCTTTAGCACGATCTTGACCTAAAAAGTTATTCAGTGGTTTAATTCGTTTAGTTGAACTTGGAACACGAGGTAAATTTAACAGGTGCGTCAGTTGTTCTGGTTTTAGTGCAGTCTGCATTAAGGTTTGTTGTATATCCGTCTGGTCAAAAGCAGTTGGAAGTAAATTTGGACTTTGGAGTGCTGTCGTTGTAATCGTCGTATTTGAAACAGGGGTTGAGCTCATTTGATCATGTTTCTGGGTCACAGGTGAAATCCAAAACTGCTAAAGGTTGAAAGTTTAAAGGTATACAGTATTGGGCGTAAATATCAAGCAGATTCAAATCAAATATCTGGATTTCAGCAATGCAGTAGCATAAAAACCATTGAAACTAATGTGATTAAGCGGTTGAATAGCGATATTTCTTTTTGCAGAAAACAATAAACGTATGTCTACGCAAAACTCAGCACAAAATGCGTCACCACCATCGGGGTGGAAGTCTGCCTTTATGGCATTTATGGATCGCCGTGCTCTCATTATGTTATTTCTTGGTTTTTCAGCCGGGATACCCATTTTATTGATCTTTTCAAGCCTATCTTTATGGCTTGGTGAAGCCGGTATTGAAAAAAGTGCAGTAACTTTTTTCAGTTGGGCAGCTTTGGGATATTCCTTTAAATTTGTTTGGGCACCATTGATTGATGAAATTCCTGTGCCTTATCTAACCAAAAAATTGGGACGGCGTAGAGCTTGGCTTCTCATTGCACAAATTTTGATTATTTGTGCAATTTCGATTATGGCTTTTTCAGATCCGTCACTTGGGCAGAGCTATTTGTATCAAATGGCTGTCGGTGCTGTATTACTTGGTTTTTCAGCGGCAACGCAAGATATCGTGATTGATGCTTATCGTATTGAATTGGCTGAAACGGAAATGCAAACCGTATTGGCTTCGACCTACAACGCAGGCTATCGTATCGGGATGATTGTTGCAGGTGCGGGCGCACTTTTTCTTGCCGCATCGCTTGGAACATCAAAAGGCAATTATATTTATGATGCATGGAAATATACTTACTTAGCGATGGCAGGTGTCATGGTAGTAGGTATTATAACCACACTGAGCATTCGTGAAGCACAAATTAATCGTGTCGATAAGCATTATAAAAATACCGATTATTATCGCTTGGTTGCTGTCTTTTTTGTTGCAGTGGTGAGTTTTGTTGCAAGTTATATTTTTTCAGGCAGTTTAACGGAAGCTTTGGCAAAACAATTTGAAATCAAAGATAGCTTTTTACTCTTTGCTTTAGAGGCTGTGCGTTTTGTTGGCTCAGGTGCAATAGCATTTTTTGCAGGCTATGGATTGGTGCAGGCAGGTGCCGTAAATAAGCAGATGGCCTATGACACTTGGGTCAGCCCAATTGCAGATTTCTTTAAACGCTATGGAGTGAAACTTGCTCTAGTTTTATTACTATTGATAGGTTTCTATCGTATTTCAGACATTATTGCTGGGGTAATTTCCAATGTGTTTTATCAAGATTTAAATTTTACCAAAGAACAAATTGCTGAAGCCGTTAAAATTTACGGTGTAATTTTCAGTCTTGTTGGTGGATTTTTAGGAGGCTTACTTGCACAACGCATGAACATTATGAAATTGATGTTTATTGGCGCAGTGTTGGCAAGCTCAACCAATCTGATTTTTATTGGTTTGGTCAAATCGGGACAGCCTTTAGCACCTGTCGATATTCAAGTCGGTTCACAACAGTTTACAGCACAGCCTGATGAAGTAGGTGCGTGGAAAGTTGCTGTACCTGCTCAGCTTCTTTCAGAAAATCAGCACATTTCAGTCAAAGCGCAATTTGCCGATCAGTCAGAGCAGATTGAAGTTCAAGCACCCTATTTGGTTGAAAATGGTCATGCACAGATTCAACTTTTACCTATAACAGGTGATAGCAAATTAACTACACAAGAGCTGAAGCAAAGTGTGGTAGTCAAAGGGCAAATTCTAGGTGTGAAAGATACCGATTTAAATGTAGATCAACCTGTACTTGTCAGCCTTGATGGTCAAACATTTAAAACCAAACTTGATAAAACAGGGATGTTTACTGCGATTGTTGATGCGGATGCTTTGCAAAAATCAGAAAGTAAAAGTATTGAAGCACGTTTGAATTTTGTTCAGTCAGAGCCTCTGGTTGCTGTTACACATGGTTATCTGATAAGTGATGTTGAACCACAGTTAAATGTTAATATTGAACCTATTGCGGCGGTTAATATAAACTCAAATACAGCATCAGTTGACATGGTTGAACTGAAAGGTAAGGTTATTGAGAAATATAGTTCCGCTTGGCTATACTTTGCAATTATTGTCGACAATTTGGCTTCAGGTTTGGCGGGAGCCGCATTTATTGCTTTCCTTTCAAGCTTGACAAGCGTGTCATTTACTGCAGTTCAGTACGCCATTTTTAGTTCACTCATGACTTTAACTCCTAAAATTTTAGGTGGATATTCAGGTACAATTGTCAGCAATATTGGATATCCAAAATTCTTTTTGATGACGACTTTAATTGGTATTCCAATTTTAATTCTTGTGGTCTGGGTTGGAAAACTATTAGGTGAACATCAAAAAACCATTCAAAATGAAAAAGGTGAATCATAATGCGCATGTTACATACCATGCTACGTGTAGGCAATTTAGAACAGTCTTTGGCGTTCTATACTGAAGTTCTCGGTATGACTTTATTACGTAAACGTGACTATGAAGAAGGACGTTTTACCCTTGCTTTTGTTGGCTATGGCGATGAAGAAAATAATACGGTACTTGAGTTAACGCATAATTGGGACACAAGTAGTTATGAGTTGGGTAATGCCTATGGTCATATCGCGATAGCTGTTGATGATGCTTACAAAGCGTGTGAAGACATAAAAGCACGTGGTGGTAATGTTGTTCGTGAAGCAGGACCAATGAAAGGTGGTGTGACGGTTATTGCATTTGTTGAAGACCCAGATGGTTATAAAATCGAGTTGATTCAGCAAGATCAAGATGCGAGAAACAATTAAGTTAAACGTGGAATGTTTAAAATAAATAATGAACATTTTCCTCATAATATGACTTAATCAAGTAAGCTCGGTAAGATGGTTATTTATCTTTAGGTAAAAATCATTTTACTGAGCTTTTTTGTATGTATTTGAAAAGTTCAGCATAGATTTTTTATCACTGACAGGATGTTGAATATGAATATATTAAAAATATTAGCATTGGATCGTTTTACGATACTACTTATCGTCATGGTTGCTTTAGCTTCATTTTTTCCTGTGCAAGGGCAAAGTGCGAGCATATTTGGTCAGATCACCACCATTGCGATTGCGATTTTATTCTTTTTGCATGGTGCTAAACTTTCACGTGAAGCGATTGTGCAAGGCATTATGCATTGGCGTTTACATGGCGTTGTCTTTGCTTTTACTTTTTTAATTTTTCCAATCTTAGGTCTACTTGCAAAACCATTTTTGCTACCTTTACTTGGACAACAGTTGTATTGGGGTTTTCTGTTTATGTGCTTTTTGCCATCAACAGTACAATCCTCCATTGCCTTTACTTCAGTTGCAAAAGGCAATGTTGCTGCGGCGGTGATCAGTGCATCATTTTCTAATTTGGTTGGTATGTTTATTACTCCTATTATGGTGAGTCTATTTATTTTTGGACAAACGCAGCATAACTATGATGCGACCTCATCGATCGTACAAATTGCATTACTCTTGCTTTTGCCTTTTGTTGCAGGGCAGGTGTTACGTCCTTATGTTTTTCCATATATGCAAAAAGTTCCCAGCATTGTGAAAGCCTTTGATCAAGGCACCATTTTGATGGTGGTTTATGGAGCATTTAGTGGTGCTGTCGTAGCAGGCTTGTGGAATCAAGTGAGTGGGATGACTTTGTTTATTCTTACAGTCGTTTGTTCAGTGTTTTTAACTATTGTCATGCTTTTGGCTTGGTATATTCCACGTTGGTTAGGCTTTAGTGTACCTGATCAAAAAGCGGTATTTTTTTGCGGTTCTAAAAAGACTTTAGCGAGTGGCGTACCGATGGCGCAGATTCTATTTGCAGGGCAACCTCTTGGCATGATTGTTTTGCCGATTATGATTTTTCACCAAATTCAACTGATGGTCTGTGGGATCATCGCCAATTATTGGGCGAATCAAAAGTCGGTTGACGTTGTGGAAGAATTGAAAGCAGAATAATTCGCTTATTACATTATTTTGAAGTATAATGTTGCCCACTTGTTGTGCTTAGCTCTGACGCTTATAGTCTCGGTGGGCTCAAAAGAAATGGTCTGTTGTGGTGTTGATCTGCGGGTTTATTGAAAAAATTTATTTTAAAATAAACTGCTTATTTCCTCATTTTGAGAGTGATCAATTGCGATGACAGCGAAACCTTTCTTAACTTAGGAGAATCGTCCATGCGCGCCGATATTCACCCAAAATACGAAACTTTAGTTGCGACTTGTTCATGTGGTAACGTAATCGAAACTCGTTCTGCTCTTGGTAAAGAAACGCTTTATCTTGACGTATGTTCAGCTTGTCACCCATTCTATACTGGTAAACAGAAGAATGTTGACACTGGCGGTCGTATCGACAAGTTCAAACAACGTTTTGCTGGTATGTCACGTTCTATCAAACGCGACTAATCTGCGAAAGCAAAAAAACGGGCATCTGCCCGTTTTTTTATGCCTAAAATAAGTGCAGAAACAATTTACGATTATCATGTGTAAAAAACCAAGTCGAAACTTGGTTTTTTAATGTGGAAAATACTTTAATTACTGATCTTGTACATCGGTTAAATGATCCATTCTCTTTTGGAAATAATCACCTTGAATAAAGCGTACATCGACATTCCAAGCATTAGCAAAAGCATTCATATCATTCAGATTTTTGAGTAAAAATACCAATGGTTTTATCATTGTGTAATGTTGAATCATATTTTGTAGTTCTGCTAATGATTTTTCATCAGCCAACATGTCCGTATATTTTTCATCTAATGACAGTAGTGCTAAATCTGTTTGTTTTACAATAGCTTCAGTTGAAATTGTTGAGCCGAAGTTACGTATAGCAATTTCTGCACCATGTTCACGTAATATATTAAATTGCTTTTGTGCTTCAATCGGACTTTTGGCAATATCTTCTTCATCAAACTGTAGAATGAGAGGATGTGATAATTTACTACCCACAATGGTGATGAGTTTTGCTACTAATTCAGGAAATTGCTTATCTTGAAATAAAATATGTCGATTCAAGTTGATGATGAGTTTAGCATCAGGATATTGCGTAATAAAATTATGTAATTGTTTACATGCTTCGACCATAATCCAACGATCAAGTTTAATTGATAATTCAACATCATCATCTAATTCGACTAAACTACAGGTTTTTTTCCAATTGTTTTCATAAATGAAACCACTAGTGACTTCATAAGTATATAAGTTTGTATCTTGTTTATCATACAGTTGCTGATACTTCAGATGAATTTCACCTTTTTCTAACTTCTGTTGAATTTCTTTTAAGATTGGTGACTCACGTTGTACAGGTTCAATATTGAGCGTAGGTTGAATGATTGGTGTATTGAGCGGTTGTACATTAGGTACTGATAGTTCTTCGTTTGAAATCAGCTCAATTGTGGTTTCTTGTAGTGTCGCTTCCAGTTGTAAGTCTGATGCAGATTCACGTTTTGGTAAAGACGTATCATAAGCCTTCGCCAATAAGCCTTCAAAATTTGCTTCGCTAAATGTTTCTAGTTGAATAGGGCTAAAACCAAGTTTGAGTTGTAAGGGGAATGTACGATTATTAATATTGAGTAATTGCTGTTTTTCTAAAGAGTTGAGTGCGGAAACTTTAGACTCAAGTGCTGTGGCAGATTCTGCTTGCATGATAATTGCGTGAAGAACGGTATTAATTTTAAAAACACGTTGTCCAGTTTGCTCTTTAATAAATGCTTTGAGTTGAGACAAATATGCTTTGGTATCAGCCCAATTTAAATGTAATATTTCGTCATCACATTTAGAAAAACTAAAAATAATTAGTGCATTGGCTGTAGCAGGTTGTTGAATCAAATGACGTTGAATCAAATGGAAGGTATCGTCTGCATTATTTGTTGGCGCTGATGCTACACTTGGTTGAGCGATTGGTGCAGTATTTGCAGTTTCTATTGCAATTTGTACCGTACCATCTTCACCTGGTAAAAACTCTATTTTGAGTGGATTTTCAGACAGAGCTTGTTCATTTTGTGTAGTAATTTCAAAACGACTAAGTTCAGTTTGCCCTTGCGTAAATTTTTTGAAACGAGTTTTGAAATCATTGAGATTTTTGGGTTTTAATACATCAAGAATCGGTAAGCCGAGAATGTCATCTTCGGAGCCGATACCAAATAATTTTAAATATTCCTCATTGGCTTGTGAATGCATACCTTCTTCAAGAGTAGCTACAGCTTTCTTTTGCTCTTGAACCAATGCTTGTGCTTGCGTCTTTGCTGTATCTAAATCGCAAAGTAAGTTTTTTTGTGCTTGTAATGTTCGGCTATATGATAGTGCACGTATAGTACTGATATAAACGCGTTCAGGGTGAGCAATATTGACAATGTCGTAAACACCTTTATGAATTAGGGTTTGATAATGCTCAGGCTTATAGTCTTGTGGTTTGAGTAATAGTACTGGAATATCAATTTGGGACGATGCATGAATGAGGGTAATCGCTTGTTCAAGTTTTAAATCATAAGCCTGACCAAAAATGACCAAATCCCAACGGGTATGCAATTGTTTTTCAAAGCTACTGAGGTCATCAAGCAAAAGGGCATGGACGGGATGATTTTTACTTTGAAATATATTAAGAATTTCATTATATCTGATTTGGTTATCATCAATGATTAACAGTCTAGTTTCAGACAGTTTTAGTTTCTTAGATAATAATAAATTTCTCATTTCAAGGCTTCCCATACATCTTGATTATTTAGGTCATTGGATTGCTGGTGAATATATTCATCAATTAGGATTTTTTGTTCATCATTCAAAAGTTCAAAATCAAATTGAACAACACTTTGAGTAATCAGTAAAGTTTTGATTAGATAAAGTTTAATTTCCTGATCATTTAAACGAAGATGAATGGCTTGCTGTTCTTTAAAGAAGGGAAGATTGGGTAGAAGTATAGAATTGACTACCTGATCGAGTTCTTGTGTCTGAATCAACAATGCAGGGTGATAATTGACATTTGAGTGGTCAGTAGAGACTTTGACAGCACATGGGAAAATATCCTGTGCCAATATTTCAATACCAACTTCATATGTTTTATTGATGGATTGTTTGATCCAACGGACAGTTGCGCCCTTCCATTTATTTTGTGAGTTTTCATTGACTAATAAAAACTCACCTGTACGTAAGCTTTTTGGTGCTTCATTTGCCCAACGAATACGATAGCCATGAATACTGATGTCTAAGACAGGAATTTGATGGATCTGCTTGGCTTCACGGTCTAAGGTTTTAATCAATTTAGGTGCACTAGAATCATTATTATTGGCAATGCTTGATTGCACATTGGACTCTGATTGAAATGCGTAATTATTTTTAAGTTGTAATGTTTCAGCAAAATTTTTCGCTTTAGATAAATAAAAATGCGCCGTTTGTAAACCAAAACATACACGTAACTGAGCAGAATACTCATAACGTTCATGTTGACGCTCAGGCGTACTGCCTAAAACATTTTGTACATGAAATTTGAGTGCAGTCGATAAATACATCTGCTCATTTTTAGACAAATATTCATTGTCTCTTTGAATAGTGATGTTGATATGTTCGAGTAGGCTTTGTGTCGAAATATATAAATTAGGTTGAAAACTTTCGTGTTGTCTGCGGTTATATACTGGTGGATGGTCTTTAGTGGTATCGACAATATAACGAGAGATAGATGATTCTCTTGGGAGTACTTGAATCATTTTTGACCAATCAAAACTACATTCATATAACGCTTGAATTTCACTTGGACGAATTTGATGAGTATTAAAAATATCGAGTAATAAGACTTGCGCATAGGCTTGTTGTATATTTTGAACAACATGATGCGTACCTTGTAGTTGATTAATATTAATTAGGTATTCTTCATTTTTAATCGCCATTTCATACAGGTTGTGTGTTGTATACCATTGATTTGATAATGCTGAGCTATATAACATTTGTTGCTGAACGAGCAGTAAACAAATTTGCTCAAGAGCATAATAGGTGGCAAGCGTACGTGCTGTTTTTAGATTTTTTCGCTCATTAAACTTGAACAGCGAAAATTTTTGGTTTAAGAGCTGATGATGGCTACGATGTACAATATCAACATAGATATTGGTGAAGTAAATGCGCAAGCGAATGGTCAATTCAATAATATGTTCATTGCGATCTGAGTGAAAAAGTCCTTGATTATTAAAATGTTTTTCTAAGCTAAGCAAAACATTTTCAATAAATGGGTGTAAGACCTGAATGAGATCAAAGCGCAGGGTTTCATCACAGCGTAATGTAGATATTTCATGAACCGCAGTCATAATGGCTTCTGAGGTATCGCCCAACTGCATAATTGAGAGTTTTGAAACCCATTGACTCAGTGCTTGTACAGTTGGCTCAGCAAAGCTCAACTGATCACGACTGAGAACCGTATTAGATTGGAAAATTTCAGAAGTTTCTTTATTTATCATTATGTTTTAACTCTTAAATTTAAAAGATTGTTACTCCATACAACGGGGTTTTATTTTGTTCTCCCGCAATTTCTCGGACAAGCTTAGGAACCAAATAGCCTGGTAAAGTCGCTAAAACCTCAGTGTAAATTTGATCAATTTTATTTGCTTCCAAATCAAAATGTTGAGCACCTTTTACTTTGTCTAAAACATGTAAATAGTACGGCATGACTCTCGCTTGAAATAATCTATGGCTCAATTCAGCTAAGATCTCGGCAGAGTCATTGACGCCTTTGAGCAAAACAGATTGATTTAAAACCAAAATATCCTGTTGAACAAGATTAGCTAATCTGCGACAAGTCAGATCATCCAATTCAGCAGGATGATTTGAGTGTACCACTAGAATAATCCGTAGCCTACTGTTTTTCAATAAGGAAACAAGCGCTTCATCGAGACGTTCTGAGATAGTCACAGGAACTCGTGAATGAATACGCAAAATTTGAATTTGATTGAGAGATTCTAGGCGTTCAAGCCATAAAGCGAGCTTTCGGTTGGATAATGTCAGTGGATCACCACCACTCAATATCACTTCATTAATATGTGGTTTGCTTAGAAGGTAATCACGAATATTAAGCCAGTCATCATTTTTAGGAAGATTTTCTTGATAAGGAAAGTGACGACGGAAACAGTATCGGCAATGAATGGCACAGGCACCTGTTAAGGTGAGTAAAAAGCGAGATTGATATTTGTGCAGTACGCCAGGAAGTTGATTAGCTTGTTCCTCACCTAGAGGGTCTGTGATAAATTCGATATGTTCTTCTAATTCGAGATGGTGTGGTAAAACTTGCAATAATAAGGGATCGAGAGGATTACCAATTTGCATTTTACTGACAAAAGCACGAGGGACACGTAATTTGAATTGTTCAGAAGCGAGCAATGCTCCCGAAAGTAAATCTTGTTCAGAAAGATTTAAGAGTTCGAGCAGTTCAGTCGGAGAGGTGATTAAATCGCTCATTTGCGATTGCCACTTTTGCTCTTGGTATATAAAGTTTGTCATGCCACGTTTGAATAAAATAATTAATTAATCGGTTTGGAGTTGTTTCAACTTTGCACTATAGATGTGCAACACCAATTGAAATGAAAGGGAATTGAAGATTTTACCCCCAAACTGCTTGGACAGGAATATTTTTTCGTTGCCCTGACATAGGTTGCTCATTTAGAATACATCCAAAATATGTAAAATGCATGTTTAGGTGACATTGCAAATGTTCGTTGTCTGAATACTTTGCCAATACCTATTTTGCATGTGTTGATTAATATAGTAAGTTTGGAGTGTGCCTGAATGGCCAATTATTCTACGAATGACTTTAAGCAAGGTCTTAAAGTAATGCTTGATGGTAACCCATGTTCAATCATGGAAAATGAATACGTTAAGCCAGGGAAAGGTCAAGCCTTTAACCGTGTAAAATTACGTAACCTAAAGTCAGGTAAAGTTTTAGAAAAAACGTTTAAATCAAATGAAACACTAGAAAGCGCAGACATCGTAGATGTAGAGATGGAATATCTTTATAACGATGGTGAATTGTGGAACTTTATGGATCCTGTAACATTTGAACAAATCACTGCAGACAAAGTTGCAATGGGCGATGCTGCAAAATGGTTAAAAGACGATTCAAATGAAAAATGTACAATTATGCTGTTCAATGGTGTTCCATTGTCAGTGAGCCCGCCAAACTTCGTGGTATTGAAGATTGTTGAAACTGATCCAGGCGTACGCGGGGATACTTCAGGCGGTGGCGGTAAGCCAGCTAAACTTGAAACAGGTGCAGTTGTACGTGTTCCATTGTTTGTACAGCAAGAAGAAAGTGTGCGTGTGGATACACGTACAGGTGATTATTTAGAACGTGCATAATTACGTATAAATGATCTATGATTGAAGGGATGATGAAAATCATCCCTTTTTTATTGAATGATAGAAAAGTATAAGAATCAAAAAATGATGAGTATGACTAATGCTAAATTTATGTCATATTCGTCATATAAGTTTAAAATAATGTTATGCCAAAGTCGTAGATGAAAATAAAAAGATGAGGAGTAGAGTCAACAGAAAAGTGTCACACGAAAATGCATTGCGCTTTATAAAAACAATGGAACTGCTTTTGTAATCAGGATGTGAGGTCTGCATGGAAAATACAGAAAAAAAATCATCACCCTTATCAAAATTGATTTGGGTGATTGTTGCTATTATCGGAGCCGTATCTTTTGGGATACTAGCTGTCAGTCGTGGTGAGCATGTCAATGCTGTTTGGCTCGTGCTTGCTGCTGTGTGTGTGTATAGCATAGCCTACCGTTTTTACAGCTTATTTATTGCGACAAAAGTTTTTGAACTTGATGCACGACGTTTAACGCCTGCGCATCGACTTGCTGACGGTTTGGATTATGTGCCCACCAATAAGCATGTTCTTTTTGGACATCATTTTGCAGCCATTGCAGGAGCGGGTCCATTGGTGGGTCCTATTCTAGCTGCACAAATGGGTTATTTGCCCGGTACGATTTGGCTTCTCGTCGGTGTGGTATTAGCAGGTGCTGTTCAAGATTTCTTGGTTCTGTTTATTTCGACTCGCCGTGATGGACGTTCGCTCGGTGAAATGGCAAAACAAGAATTGGGTTCATTTGCAGGTGTGATCGTAATGCTCGGTGCATTAGGGGTAATGATTATTATCCTTGCCGTACTTGCGTTAGTGGTCGTAAAAGCATTGACCAATAGTCCATGGGGTGTGTTCACAATTGCGGCGACTATTCCAATTGCACTGTTCATGGGCGTATATATGCGTTATATCCGTCCCGGTAAAATTGCTGAAGTTTCCATTATTGGTTTTGTCTTGATGATGGCTGCCATTATATATGGTGGTGATGTTGCTCAACATGCCTATTGGGGACCATTCTTTACTCTAACAGGTACGCAACTGACTTGGGCGCTGATCATTTATGGCTTTGTTGCTTCAGTTTTACCTGTTTGGTTATTGCTTGCACCGCGCGATTATTTATCAACATTCTTAAAAATTGGTGTGATTGTTGGTCTAGCAATTGGCATTTTGGTAGCAATGCCGATGTTGAAAATGCCTGCGACAACACATTTTATTGATGGTACGGGTCCTGTGTTTGCAGGTTCTATGTTTCCATTCCTATTTATTACGATTGCTTGTGGTGCAATTTCAGGATTCCACGCACTTGTTTCATCAGGTACAACACCAAAACTGATCGATAACGAAGTTAATATTCGTGTGATTGGTTATGGTGGTATGTTGATGGAATCATTCGTTGCAATTATGGCAATGATTTGCGCAACAGTTCTTGAGCCGGGTGTTTATTTCGCGATTAACTCACCTGCGGCAGTTTTGGGTACAACCGTTGAGTCGGCTGCTGAAGCGGTACGTACTTTAGGTTTTGTCGTTACACCTGAAGCACTGAGTTTGTTAGCAAAGGAAGTGGGTGAAAATACCATTTTATCTCGTACAGGTGGTGCACCTACATTTGCAATTGGTATGGCACATATCATTACCGAGATTTTCAACAACCGTTCAATGATGGCATTTTGGTATCACTTTGCTATTCTGTTTGAAGCACTGTTTATTTTAACTGCTGTAGACGCAGGCACACGTGCTTGTCGTTTTATGGTTCAAGACACAGTGGGTATAGTAGTTCCTGCTCTAAAAAACTCACATAACTTTGTGGGGAATTTAATTGGTACAGGTGTCGCAGTTGCAGGTTGGGGCTTCTTCGTTTATCAAGGTGTGGTCGATCCACTCGGTGGTATTAACAGCTTATGGCCGTTATTTGGTATTGGTAACCAAATGTTGGCAGCAATGGCATTGACACTCGGTACAGTAATTTTGTTTAAGATGAAGAAAGAAAAATATGTTTGGGTTACCATTGTCCCAACAGTATTCTTAATCATTACCTGTATGACAGCAGGTTGGCAAAAGATTTTCCATTCCAATCCTAAAATTGGTTTCTTGGCACAAGCAGATAAGTTCAAGGCTGCAATTGCGAAGGGTGAAATTTTAAAACCTGCCAAAACGCTTGAAGAAATGCAAACGATTGTATTCTCAAATCAGATCAACGCTGCGCTGTGTGCATTTTTTATGATCGTTGCGATTATTATGATTATTGTTGCAATTGGAGTGATTCGCCGTGCATTGGCAAATCCTGAACCAAGCGTAAATGAAAGCGAAGCGATATATGTTGATCCTTCAGAAACCATCGTGACGTCAGCGAAACATTAAGATGAGAAGGTGAGTGGTATGAATCTAAAATTTGCAAAAAATGGTAAAACAGTGATTTATAAAATCATTAAAATGACCGTGATGGCGCAGAAGGATTTAATCTTTTCTCCAAAAAATTGGTCACGAATTGCGACTTTATGGACACGTTTACAGCAAAGTTTCAGATTGATGGTTGGGGTTCCTGATTATCAAACTTATGTGGAACATATGCAAAAAAATCATCCTGACTTAGAGCCAATGGACGAAAAAACCTTTCATCGTTATTGTGTCGATGCTCGTTATCCAACAGCAGGTGGAACTTTGAAGAAGTGTCCGTGTTGATGTGTAGATAAGATATTAAAAAGTAAAAACGGCTCTTCGGTGCCGTTTTTTTATATTCTGAATTTGATGCATTAGTTAGGCATAAAATTAGACGAATGATTAATCTTTGAGTATTTGTTAAAACCGTGTATGTTGAACCGAGCATCATCAATTAGATTAGGAAAAATAGATTATGATTTGGGGATTGAAAAAACAACAACAAAATGAAGAAGTCACATTACTTGCTGATGATGTACTGACACCATTTTATCCTCAAATTGATGCCTTCTTAAGCCAGATCAATCAAATCATTTTAGATAAGCCTGAGCAGACGCAACTTGCTTTATGTAGCTTGCTCGCAGGTGGACATTTACTTTTTGAAGATTTACCTGGTTTAGGGAAAACCACGTTGGCAAGCAGTTTGTCACACCTCGCAGGCTTGCAGTTTCAGCGGATTCAATTTACCAATGACATGCTTGCAAGTGATGTGATTGGCATCAATATGTTTAATCAAAAAGAACATCAATTTGATTTTAAACAAGGTCCTATTTTTACTCAAATTTTATTGGCTGATGAAATCAATCGCAGTAGTCCGAAAACCCAAAGTGCTTTGCTTGAAGCGATGGAAGAAGGCAATGTCACCGTCGATGGTACACGTTATGAATTACCCAAACCATTTTGGGTGATTGCGACACAAAATCCACTGTTTCAAAGTGGTACATATGCCTTGCCTGAATCGCAACTTGATCGCTTTTTGATGCGCTTGTCTTTAGGTTATCCATCACGCTTGGCAGAAAAACAACTCTTACAACAAGATGCTCGTCAAAAAATGATCAATACGTTGCAAGCAGTGTTTAAGAGTGAAGATATTTTACAATTACAACAATGGGTGCGTCAGATTTATTTAAGTGATGCTGTACTTGAGTATTTACTTGATTTAACAGAAGAAACACGGAAAGGACGACATGGTTTGTCTACGCGTGGTGTGCTAGCACTGAAATTGGCAGCTCAAGCACATGCTCTGATTAGTAAACGTAGTTTTGTGACTCTTGATGATGTCCAAGCTGTTTTTGTTGCGGTGGCATCCCATCGGATTGGACTAGGCGAAGCGGAAACACGTTTATTGATGCAGCAGGTTGAAGCGAAAGGATAGTGTCATGTCAATGCGGATGAAGTTTCGACAATGGCTCAGTCAGCGTTTTCAATACCATGGCGTAAAAACTTTACGCCAAAATGATGTTTTAGTATTTATTTATAAACAAGGTTTCCTTTATTTAGTCTTGATTCTCATTACATTCATTGCAGGAATTAACTATGCAAATAACTTGATTTTAGGTTTTTGCTTTTTGATGAGTGCAATTTTATGTATCAGTTTTTACGTGACATTTAAACAACTGCATGCTTTAAGTATTGAGGTGATTGCACCTAAAATTGGACGATCAGGTGACGCTTTAACGCTACGACTATCTTTTAAGCAGGCAACGTTGAGCCCTAAATATTTACAAATTCGCTATGCACATCAGGTGGAGCCTGTTTTATTACAACAACTTAATCAACAAGTAGAACTAATTTTTCAGCCAACTGAACGAGGGTGGTTTGTTGTTCCTGAAATCCAAATATTTTCGACTTATCCTTTGGGGTTAGTTCGTGCGTGGACGTATTGTTATTTTCAAGGAGAGATTTGGATTGCACCAAAAGCTATGGATTCTCAGAAGGAAAATTCACAAGCTTCGAGTAGTGGTGAACCTGATCTTGATGAATTTCGGGAATTAAGAGCATTCAGAGAAGGTGATTCTTTACAAGCGGTGTCTTGGAAGCAGGCTGCACGAGGGCAGGGCTTATATATTAAACAATTTGAAGATCAATTTGATGCAAAAATAGTAGAAATTGATTATGCACAGATGCCATCGACATCACACGAAGAGCGTTTAAGTTTAATGATGGGTATGGTGGACCGTTGTGAAGCTGAAAATATGTTGTATAGCATGAAATTACCAACACAACAGTTAGTTGTTGGGCATGGGGAAATACAATTTTTCAATGCACAATTAATGTTGGCAAAGGCGTGATATGAATATTTTTAAATGGCGCTCAGTACAGCCTAGTCAACAAGATCAGAAACAACAAAATTATGTGCAGCAAAAGCCTGCAAGTACAACAATTACAAGACTTACACGTCTAAGTGTATTGTTAACACTTGCGATTATTTGGATTGCTGAATTAGCGTATTTCCCCATAGCATTGAGTGTGATTTTTGCATGTATGTGGATCAATTTGCTATGGAACTATAAAAATTCAATTCAGCCATTTCACATTCAAAAAACATTATCAAATCAAACTAAAAATAGAATCCAGCAGGGGATTAAAGTCATTTTGACGCTATTCGCTTTAATGGTGATTTGGCTGAAATATGGTACTTTTGTGGGTGTTGAAGCAGGCACAGCAGCACTCGCAACATTTTTATATGGCAAAGCGCTCGAAACAAAACAATCACGGGACTATATCGTGTTGTTTAATTTTGCATTATTTGTTAGTGCTAGTCTTTTCTTGCACAGCCAATCGGTGTTGATGGCGATGATGGTACTGTGTAGTTTATTAGGAAGTTTGGTTGGTTTATATCAACTGCAAACGGGGCATTATGTTCAGAGCGGTCAAACGCAGGCCTCCTTAAAAACAGATACAGTGCATGTACTAAAAGTGATGGGACTTGCGGTTCCTTTTTTTGTTCTACTTTTCATGTTTTTTCCACGCTTGCCGCCATTATGGCAAATTCCTGTGAGTAGTCAGCAAGGTGTAACAGGAATCAGTGATCGTATGTCACCAGGTGATATTGCGGAGCTTTCGCAATCTTCTGCGCTTGCGTTTCGAGTGATGGGTGATTTAAAAAAATTACCACCCCGACAAGATTTATATTGGCGGGCAATGGTGCTTGATCAATATGATGGTCAGACTTGGACAAGTCATCCAAGTAATCAAAGTGTATTCAATATTACGCCTGAAACAACATCTACCATTAAACAGACTTTTAATTATCAATATCTTACGGCAGATAACCAAACGCATTGGGTGATGGGGCTTGAGGCGTCTATTCCCAATCAAAGTGGTTTTCAGGTCAATCTAGATGGTGCAATTATTCCAACACGTGCTGTGCAACGTACACAACCGATTCAACTACAGTGGGTTGGCAAGCAACTTCCTGTCGAGAGTGATGTATCCTCAAATATATTTTTAAATCAAATAAATACACGCTTTCAACAACACTATGATCCAAAGTCACAGCAGCTTGCTATGCATCTTTGGAATACGGCACAACACCAACCAAAGCAGTATGTTCAGCATGTTTTGGCTTGGTATAAACAGAATCATTTCTCTTATACGCTCACGCCTGGAACATTGGCGCAGAACAGAGTGGATGGGTTTTTATTTCAAAGTCGTCAGGGTTTCTGTGAGCATTATGCTTCGAGTTTTACCATGTTGATGCGCTATGTTGGTATTCCTGCACGTGTAGTAGTGGGTTATCAAGGGGGGCAATTTGCCCCTGATGGTCAGAGTTGGGAAATTCGACAAATGGATGCACATGCATGGACGGAAGTTCAGTTGGATGGAAAATGGCAAAGAATAGATCCGACTTTTATCATTGCACCGAACCGAATTGATCAGGGTATGCAAGATTTTATGCAAAATGATCAATCTGTATTTGGTGAAAATTCAACGAGTATATGGAAATATCAGCAATTTAATGCTTTAAAAACGCTACGTGTATGGAGTGATTACGCTAGTTATCAGTGGCAAAGTAAAGTAGTTGGTTATGACGCTGAAAAGCAGACTAGTTGGATGGCAAAACTAGGTTTAACATCAAGTTATTCATTTGCTTTAGTGTTAATGCTTGGTTTGTTGGGGCTAGGAGGACTGTATTTTATAGTTGTTCAAATTCGACAATATTTAGCCATTTCAGCAGTAGATCGAATTCTGTATCGTTTTTCGAAGCATTTAGATGAGCCATTTTATAAACAAACATCTGAAACATTTGAGCAATGGATGTTTCGCTTATCTGAGTATGCTGATATTCAAACATCATTCTTAGAGGCAAATCAGATTTATCAAAAAATTGTATATATGAAGCAGGAAGATAAAATGCTTTTAAAACAGTTGGATGTTTTGCTTAAACAATGTGCATCTGAATTAAAAAATAATAAAAAGGCTTGTCATGTGCTATGAAAATGAATACTATTCTCAGCACTTCAGGTGTATAGCTCAGTTGGTTAGAGCGCTACGTTGACATCGTAGAGGTCAGCAGTTCGAGTCTGCTTATACCTACCAAGATTCAAAGCTAGAAATAGCAAGGGTTCTAAGCAAAAACAATAGTTTAGAACCCTTTTTTTATGCCTATAATAATATGTGCTATTGTTTCGGTAGTTTCGGAAACATGCGAAATTGAGTAATTATCGAAACTAATTTACGTCAAATTTACGTCAAACATTTTGAGTTTTACGTCATGAAAATACCAAAACCTAGAAAACGCGGTGAAGCCTATTACATTGAGATTATGATTAATGGGAAACGCTCATCTGCAACTCGTGACACGATAAAAGAATGCACTCAATCGGTTTACAAACGCCTCATGGAACTGCAACTTAAATATGAAAAAGAATTAAAAGACTTAGATAAGCCCAAATGTAGTCTGAGTGAACTTTTTAATTTATATTACGAAAAAGTCGGGCAATTTACCAAATCCAAAAATTATATTAAAAACCATATTAAATGGCTTGATCGTTATTATGGCGATTTAGTTGAGTGCTCGGTTCACGACTTTTGAAGTTTGTTAAGAAGTTTATGGTGTACCTAATTATCTAAGTAGTATTAATACCATTTTACTAAACGAAGTTACAACGCTATTCCGTCTTAGTAATTATAAAAAGGGGGCACATGCAGGTTTTATTTTACATATGACTGATGCACTACAAACTCAGGAAGATGTTCAGGATTTAGAAGACTCTCTTGAAAATTCAAAAGGGGCAGAGAACTTTAAGAATCTATTAATTTACACAGCTGGTGGGATGAAAGATGGTGTTAAAGTTATTCCACTGGCAGAAGTTGCAGCTAAAGATGAATTTTACAATATAAAAATTGCCAGTCGTGATGATCAACTTGCAGGGCATCGCATACCACCACAATTGATTGGCGTTGTACCACAAAATGCAGGTGGTTTTAGTAATGTCGAAAAAGTAGCTAAAGTTTTTTATTAGAATGAAATTGTGTATTACTAAAATCCACTGAAACAGATCAATGAAAGGTTAAGGATTGAGGTCATAAAATTCAAAAATTATGAACTTTTATCACGAGGTGTGTAGTCAAATTATTTATATGTAGAAATTTTTGGAAATAAAAAAAGCCCAACATCCTGTTGGGCTTTTCCGTACTAATACCTGACACTCCGTGTACTTTATCTTATTATCTTTGTCAGAACATCATGTTCCTGATGTTTCATAGTATAGAAAGCTTTTTTTTAACCACATATTGGCAAAATTCTTAAAATATTGTGAGCCTAAGCGCACAATATTCTATGCTGAAGTTATCATACATAAGCATTAGCGTACTAAATTTCGATTTAACTATAAATATTTAAGAAAAGGAATTTGCTTATTTTTATGTTTAAATTCAGAAAATTTTAGTATTAATGGATATAGTAATACACTTAAAATAATAGTGATTAACCATAATGTTATTACATGATTGACTCCGAAATATTGCCCATGAGTTGTTCCCCATATCGCGACTGAAATGGCATAGAGTGCTTTAAGTACAAATAAATGAACGATGTAGAAAAACATTGGTACTGAGCCAAAAACTATCAAAGGTTTTACCCAGTTTTTATATTGAACTTTATCTAACAGTGCTAAGAGAATAAAGCCAACACCTACATTAAAAAGCGTAAATAACAATGATGGTGGATATTTTGTTAAGTTAAAAAAACTCATAATTGTTTCGAGTAAGCTAGGCATCGTTGACCATGCTTGATCACCGTAAAGATTAATAAATCGTAAAATAAAAAATAAACTAATGCTTATGACACCAATGCCAAGTAATGCAATATTACGATTATGACTCTCTTGTTTAGAATCAAATAAGCGGCTACCTATACAGTAACCTAAAGTAATAATACCAATCCAAGGCAAGACTGGATAAGATGTTCTTAGGCGAATTCCGCCTAGCTCTATCCACCCTCGTTCATAGAAAATAAACCAAAAATTCTGAAGAAGTGGCATATCTACAAATGAAATTTTTTCTAACAAGTTGTGACCAAAGATAATGAATAGACTGATTATCCAAAGCCATTTTTTGGAAAAACCAATCAATAATGATAAAGCCACCATACTTAGACCAATAGCCCAAATGACTTGTAAGTAAATGACATCTGGTGGAAATTGACCTGTCCAAGCAAAATTAATAACGACTAATTCTAGAAAAATGAGGAAAAAACCACGTTTAAGTAAAAACTCTCGTGTCTTTGTTAAGCTATTGTATTTTGCTTGATATAAATAGGCAGATAACCCAGTAAGTATGACAAAAACAGGTGCGCATAAATGAGCTAATGTCCTACTGAAAAATAGGAATCCTTCTGTGTCAGCTATAACCATTGGATCTGTAACTTGATGATGTAAGTAGAATGTCTCTCTAACATGATCTAGCATCATAATCAGAATCACGAGGCCTCTTAATGCATCTATTGCTTGTAAACGATCAAATGTACGAGTCATAAGAATAAATCATTAAAACAAAGAAATGGAATGTTATACTATTACGTAAACGAGGTGAAGCTATAATAGGAATTATTCTTATTTAATTAGAAGTATTGAAATTTTTAAACGAATTGTTTTCTTTTACTCTTATAAATAAAAAAGCCCAACTACTTATTGGGCTTTTTTACATATTTGATGCTTTAGGTATAAGCCCTGTTGTACCTTTAACATTTCCTTGTTCTTTCATTTTTCTTATTATTTGGAGCATCCTGCTCTCTATGTGTTCAAGATAAGAAATTGTGTTCAATCCGTAAATTGGCAAAATCCTTCAATGATTGTACGCCTAGGCGTATAACACGGTTAAATTATCCCAAGATTTGTCTGAAGGAATAGGGGGTAATTTAAGCACTAAATAAATTGATAACACAGAGGAAATGCTTGATTTGATTGAAAAGCATTCAAAATTATTGGGCGAAATATACTAGTTTTGTTTATAAAAAAGTCGATATGTTTCTATATCGGCTTTTGGCTAGTTTTATGAATATTTGATTGAGGCTAATCGATTGATATTACAGGCTTATTAAAAATAGATTTCGCATAACGACCCATTATGTTAAATGGAAGTAATGAATATAAAATTTTTTGGGGTCTAAATTTTTTTTATATTTATTTATCTCGGTTCAAAATACTAAGTACAACTCTGTTCTTTTAGATTAAAATTTAAAGGTCAGAGTAAATAATAAAACCTAAATATAAATCAATAATTGTGCTGAAGGAACTAAGGTTATGAGTGATGAAGTTGTTGTTGTTATTGGCAGTGGTGCTATTGCACAAGCCATTACTCGTCGTATTGGTACTAGCAAAATAATATTATTAGCGGATATCAAAGCAGAAAATATGATCACTGTTGTTGATACACTATCTAAAGTTGGATTCATTGTTCATACACAAATTGTAGATGTTGGAGATAGAGCATCAATACAAAATTTAGTAAGTAAAGCTAATCAGTTAGGTCATATTGTAAATGTGATACACACGGCTGGGCTTTCACCCTCCCAAGCATCTGCTGAAGCAATATTGAAAGTAGATTTATATGGAACTGCAGTCGTTCTTGAAGAGTTTGGTCACATTATTTCTAAGAATGGATCTGCAATTGTAATAGGATCACAATCCAGTCATAGACTCGATATAGATGCTATATCTTAGAGACAAGCTCATGCTTTAGCGACATCTGCACCAGAAGAGCTATTAGAGCTTTCTTTTGTGAAAGAAATTACAGAGAGTTTATACGCATATCAAATCTCTAAACGAGGTAATGCTCTTCGTGTTTCTGCAGAAGCGGTGAAATGGGGTAAACGCGGAGCAAGAGTCAATTGTATAAGTGCTGGTATTATTTATACACCACTTGCATATGACGAGTTAAATAGCCTAGAGCGTGGCGAATTTTACCGAAAAATGTTGAGCAGCTCGCCTGCAGGAAGAGGCGGAACGCCTGATGAAATTGCAGCTTTAGTCGAATTTATATCGGGATCAAATGGAAACTACATAACAGGAAGTGATTTTTTGATTGATGGTGGTGCTACAGCAATGTATAGATACGGATAAAATGTAAAAATAGAGTCATAATTAGTGTATTTAATTCAGAAATTTTAAAATTAACATAAACACTTCATGTGAAATAAAAAATGGGAGCTTTAGACTCCCATTTTTACTGCTTTTAAGGGGAATTTTCCTCCAATATTTTGGCTAGGTTTACCTGATCAAATTGTTTAGATTATCAAATTAAAATTTTTATTCGTTTTATCAAAGAGCACTTTTATCTGTGAATCATGCAATTGTTAATGATTATCATTAGCAATTAATTTCTTATTAAGATATAGTATGGAAATTTTTTTCATAATTCACAACATATTAGGCGTATTTAACATGAATAAACAATTAGTGCTAAAAGTACTTTCTTTTTCAGTACTCTCAGTAATGTCTGTCTCAACTTATGCCAACAATACAAATGATGAAATGGAGAAGTTACCGACAATTGTAATTTCAGCAAGTAGTCAAGCAGTAGATATTAAAGAAGCACCTGCAAGTATTAGTGTTATCACAAGCGAAGATATTGAAAAACAACCAGTAGGAAGCCTCGCAGAACTCTTAAGTAAAGTTCCTGGTGTTACTGGTGGTATTAGTCCATCAGGTGACGGATCAAAAATTAAGTTACGTGGTTTACCAGACAATTACACGCTTATTTTAGTTGATGGTAAACGTATTGGATCTTCTAGAGATACTAACTATCGTCCAGATTTAGGTCGTCAGGATTTAAATTGGATTACACCCGATATGATTGAAAGAATTGAAGTTGTTCGTGGACCTATGTCATCTCTTTATGGCTCAGATGCAATGGGAGGGGTTATTAATATTATTACTAAAAAAATCCCAAATAACTGGGGGGGGAATGTCACTTTGAATTATACCCAACCTACAACATCTTCAAATTTAGGTAATTCTTTACAAACAGGTGTAGTCGTTGCAGGCCCACTAACAGATACACTTGGTATACGACTAACTGCTGGATTAACTGAGCGTGAAGCAGATAAAAAATATATTGATGGTAGTGGTACAACGGGTTCTCAAGACCAAAATTACAATGCAATGTTACATTATAAGCCAACAGATAAACACGCTTTAAGTTTTGAAGTAGGTCATAGTATTCAAAAAAATGAAGAAGGTTCATCAATTGATCTAGAAACAGGTGATGAATACACAACAAGTTGGGGAGCAAGTAAATTAGAGCACAATTCAATGAGCATTTCACATGATGGTGAATGGGGTATTGGGAAATCTAAATTAAGTGCATATTACAATGATTATGACTCAAGTATTTCAGACTCAAAAACAAAGTCCAATGAATTAATCATAGAAGGTAGTTTAAGCATGCCATTTCAGGCAGTGTTTGAACAAGAATTAACGGTTGGTGGTCAGTGGAAGAAACAAGAATTAACCAACTCCGACACAATAGGAACTCTTCCTGGTGGTAGTTGGGATGGTCAAAGTTATACAAATCCTAAAGTAGATAATAAAAGTTGGGCATTTTTCCTCGAAAACAATATTAATCTTCTAGATAATTTGAAATTAACTGTAGGTGATCGTTTAGATCATGATGAAAAATATGGAACACATCATAGTCCACGTGGTTACTTAGTTTTTAGCGCTACAGATGATCTAGTTGTTAAAGGTGGAGTTTCAAAAGGGTTCCGTGCACCCACCGTAAAAGAGTCTACAGCAGGTGCGGCAACTCAATCTGGCGGACGAGGATGTAATGGTTTAAAAGGTCAAGTTTGGAAAGATATGGAAACTGGTAAAGACCTGACTTACGTAAGCGGTGGTTGCTATATGACAGGTAACCCTAATCTTCAACCTGAAGAAAGTACGAATTATGAAATTGGTATTAATTATACAGGTTTAGGGACAGATATCGGTTTGACATTTTTTAATACAGATTTTAAAAACAAAATTGACTATTCTCCTTTAGGTGTTAGAAACGGTGTTTGGTTTACACGTAATGAAAATATTCAAAGCGCTGTAACTCGTGGTTTTGAAATGGTTGTAAACCTTCCAATTTTAGAAAATCTAAAATTGAACAATAATGCAACTTATTTTTTAAAAGCAAAAAATGAAGATACAGGAAATACTCTATTAACAACTTCAAAGTTAATCATAAACTCTTCACTAAATTGGCAACCTACAGATCCACTAAATATTGATTTGTCTGCTCAATATTTAGGTAAGCAATATTTAACAGAAACGACAACAACTTCATCTATGCAAAAACCCCATACGATTGTGAATTTGGCAAGTAACTATAAGGTAAACGATAAGTTGATAGTACGTGGCGGTTTCATTAACTTATTTGACAAAAAACTATCAAATGGATCAGATAGTTATTTAGTTGAACGTCAAAAAGTGTTTGTAGGTGCAACTTATAAATTCTAAGTCACTAAAATGGTTTTAAATTCTATGTGAATACTTAATTTCTACTTATCGTGAATAAGATAATTAAAAAAGCTACTTCACATAGAAGAAGTTTTAAGCAAAATGTAAACTCAAAAATGGGGGTTTAGGCTCTCATTTTTACTATTTTTTTAAATTTGTTATCTATGGTAGCTAGGTTAAATAGAAGCTTGACCTCAAGTTAAGATTAGGTTTTATAGTTAAAGCATTTTAAACATTGATGATAATTTATGAGTAATTTGAGTAAGAACTTTTTAATCTATGGTGTTAGTAAAGGGCTAGGTAAGGCAATTATTCAATCAATACCTGAGTCACATGATGTTATTTATGGGATTTCTCGTTCCATTCCTATTAGCATGGCTAATCTAAATTGGATTGAAGCTGACCTATCATCTAGTGAGACTTCAGTTCATCAAATAAAAGAAATCATAAATGATAATAAAATAGATGTTTTAATTTACAACGTAGGTATTTGGGAAACGAATGCTTTTACAGATGAATATGATTTTGAAAAAATATCACCACTTGAAATTAATCAAATGATAAGTACCAATATCACGACTTGTATTCAATCTCTCCAAGCATTACTTAAAAATTTAAGAGCCTCTAATAATGCGAAAGTCATTTTAATTGGGTCAACTTGGGGGGTAGAAAATCATAATGGAAAGGAATTAATTTTCTCTGCAACTAAATTTGCTTTAAGAGGGGTTGCTGAATCCCTAAGAGAGATATTACGTAATGATTTGATCGGTGTAAGTATTTTAAACTTAGGGTACTTAGCTACAGAATATGAAATAGATACCCCTATAGATAAGGTATTAAAAGAAACAGATTACTCTTTAATTCCATTAGCAGATGTAATACACGCTATTAAATTTATTATGTCTACTTCTAAGGGAGCTTGTGTTAAAGAAATTTTAATGCCAGCAATGAAAGATATAAATGTTTAATTAGAATAATAAAAGCCCAAAATGATGCTGGGCTTTTTCCATATTTTTACTTTAAGTTTAAAGAATTTTCAATTTCAACAGTATTTCTCCAACTCGCCAGCATTGTTAAACCATCGACATAACTTTTAATATGTGGGTAATTTTCTGCCTGATTTAATTTATAAATTAGACTATTTAATGCGAAGCCCATCATAAAATCGGCACCCGTTAAACGATTTGCAACAAAGTACTTTTTATTTTCTAAATAGTCATTTAAAAAACTAAACACTTTGTCAAATTCTACTTGGGCATAATTTTCTAAAAATACTAATTTAGTGCCATGCTGACTCTCAATAGAATTAAATATTTTTAATAAGTAGGGCACCATTGCCGAACTTTCGGAAAAATGAATCCACTGTAAATAATCAGCATAATCTGAGTCATTAATATCGGGTGCTAATTGAGGCGCTAATTTTTGAATTAATAATTCAATTATTGCACCAGATTCAATAATTGCTTTTCCATTCCATTCAATCACTGGAGATTTACCCAATGGGTGAATCGTTTTCAATGCTTCTGGGGCTAAATGTGTGGTTGGGTCTCGATAATATTTTTTTAATTCATACGGCTGTTTAATTTCTTCCAATAACCAAAGTATACGAAAAGAGCGTGATTGGTCTAAATGGTGTAATGTAATCAAAACAATTTCTACCTTTTAAAACTGAAACAGGTTAATGAGCTAGATTACTTTTATAAGTTGATCCCTTATTTATAAAAGTATTTTAAATCATTGGGTTGTTAAATAAATTGAATATTTAAATAGCTTTGGATAAGGCTTGAACTAAAGACTGTATTTCACTTCGCAATTCTCCAATATTAGATATGTTTAACTGATCGGAAAGTTTTTTTGGAATATTTACAGCCAATTCTTTTATCTCTGATCCCTTAGTCGTAGGCGAGACTAGAACTCTTCGTTCATCATTAGAGTCTCTACGACGGTTAATAAAACCTGAGTTTTCCATCCGTTTAAGTAATGGTGTCAAAGTTCCACTATCTAAATACAAGCAATGTCCAAGATCACCTACACTCACATAATCACGTTCCCATAACACAAGCATTACTAAATATTGAGAATACGTAAGACCTAAAGGTTCCAGTAAAGGTCTGTATACTTTTACTAGCAAGTTTGATGCAGCATATAGAGGAAAACATAACTGCTTATCTAGTTTCAGATGATCATTAGACATATAGAAATCTTTATTGAGTTTTTACAGTGAGCGATACTTCTATATTACCTCGAATCGCATTGGAATAAGGACAAACCTTATCTGCTTCACTGACAATTAATTCAGCAGTTTCTTGATCTAGATCTGTAATCGTTACTTCTAATGCTACTGTTAGAGCAAAACCACCATGATCATTTGATTTCAATCCAACTGTGGCAATTACTTCAATATCATTATCTCGAACTTTATTGTTTTTATTTCGTGATACATGAATAACAGCATTACCAAAACAAGATGCATAACCTGCTGCAAATAATTGTTCAGGGTTTGTAGCATTACCTTTACCACCTAATGCTTTTGGTAAAGCAAGACTAAGATTTAATAAGTCATCTTCGCTATGAATATTTCCGTTACGACCGCCAACTGCTTTAACTTGTGTTGAATATAGAGTGCTCATTATTGTGCCTTTATTTGGATGGCAATTAAATTGATAGCAATATAATTGCTTAGTATTGTAGCTATGTCAAATTTTAAAAATTATGGTTAAAAATTTCCTTTAAGATCAATATACTATATTAAGAATTTTTCGCGTTAAACCAAACGCAGTCTCTACACCTAATGGACCACTTACTAAATGTCTTGTTTTTGATGCATGCAGACATCAGGTGTAAAGCCCATTTTTTAAAGGCTGTCAGGCATTTTAATTAATTGATAAAGCCTTTTGAAATTATATTGTTGAAAATGCTTTTTATAGTAGGTTTGGTCAACAAAGGCACTTTAATGTATAAACACCATATTTACCATTAGTTCTCTTTTATTATAACTATTGGGCTTTCTGGTTTTAATAAAGTATGTTTCTATCTGAGTTACGATAAGTCCAAAATCAATAGCTAAAGAATCATGATATTTTTTATCTGATTACACTAAGGGCAGACTATCGATAAATGGTTTTGTGAGCTTAAATCTTTGAGCCATTTTATGTTAGGCGATATGAAGCGATATATGGAAATATAGCACAATATTTCTACTGTCTACCATATACCTACTTCTATACAGTTTTAATGGAAAAATATACGAAAAAGTAATTAAGAGTTTGTATAAATTGTTGTTAAAAATAAAATACTCCGAAGATGCCGCTGCACAGTCATTACCCTGAACCCGATGAGTTCAAGGTGGACACGACGCATACTTGCTGGGTTTCCCACTCGAAGGTGGGCATACACTCTAAATATGCAGAACGCATCCGGAGATATAAGTATCGGCAGGGATATAGACTCACTGGCAAACATCTCAGAGTTGTACTTAGTATACCAAATCTTGCAAATCAGGCAAATCATCAGTGCTTAAAAAAGCATAAAACAACGACTTTGTCTTAACAACCGCACAAAGAAAAAGCAGTTTTATACTGCTTTTTCAACATCTTCGATAATAGTGTTAAGTAATCGTTCACACTGTGCATATTCTTGTAACGATTTATTCATGCTGAGAACTTCTTGCATTAATTCTAAAGCCACCATGATCATTAACTTATTGTGTTCCATATTCGGCGCTTTACGACGGAACTCTTGAAATTTTTCATTCAGTAATTGACCCGCACGTTCTAAATCGGCTTTTTGATTATTGGTGGTTGAAAGACGGAATGTTTGTTCAATCAGGCGTAATTCGACAGTGACATTTTCAGACATGATTAAACTTCCTCACTTGAATCGGTTGGGTGAGCAAGCTGTTGGATTTCTTGCGCATGCTGATCTTGTTCTGTACCTAATATAGACAGTCGTTGAATAATGGCTTCGACTTTGCCTTTTGCATGTTCATTTTTTTGAATGAGATTTTCACGTTCAGACTGCAAATTTTTAATGTCTTGTTGAGTCCGCTGCTGTTCAGCTTGCAATTTTTCTTTCACAAGACGCAATTCATTACGTTCAGCCAAAATTTCTTGGAAACGATTTTTAAGATCAGTACAACTTTTTTCAAGACGGCTATAACGCTCAGCCAATGCAGTTGCATCGGTATTGAGCTGAGAGTGTGTGCCTTTTAAGCTATTCAATTGTTCAGTCAGATTGTCAATTTCATCCTGCTTTTGTGTTATCAGATTGTTTTTATGATTAATTTGGGTATGAGTTTGCTCAGCATTATGTGTTTTATCTTTCAATAATGCGGCATTGTCACTTTCAGATTTTTCAAGGCGTGTTCTTAAAACGCCAATTTGCGTCTGTAGACGCTGTAATTGTTCTAACATAACGAGGTCGCACAGATCTGCAATCAAAGGTAATATATAGAGAAGTATAGAGATTGGATAAGCGAATGCAAGACGATATTTCAGGTTGGTCGGATTGGAACCAAAATTTTGATGAGATTGAAGAAATTTCAAGCCCGAGTGAGTTACATGGCTTACTTACAGGTATAGTTTGTGTGACAGAATCGCCGAACCGTGAAGAATGGTTACAAATATTATCGACGCTTGATGTACCTACATTAGATGAAAATGCGGTGAATATGCTTGCAGAAGAAGCAGAAGACATTGCACATTCATTATCTGAAGATGAACTCGATTATTTGCCGATGCTTCCTGATGATAGTCATACACTTTCAGAGCGTGTGCAAGCACTAGCCGATTGGTGTGCGGGCGTGGTGTTAGGTTTTGGTTTAGCTTCAGGTCGTATTCGTGCGGAAGAAGAAGAGTTGATCGAAAGTTTACAAGATGTTGCTTCAGTTGAATTTGATGAAGATGACAATGATGAAGAAGGCGAAGAAAGCTATCAAGAATTGTATGAATTTGTTCGCTTGATTCCTGTTTCATTGTCAATGGGACGTAAAAAAATTCCTGTTTTAGAAAGTTCATTGTTACAACACTTTCACAATAAAGCGGCTAAAACTGTTTCAGAAACAGAAGCACAAACAGTTGTTGAAATGTTTACGCCTCATCGCCCAAGCTAAATTGAGCTAAATATCAAATTAGTATTATTAAAATGGATGTGCTTTCGAGTGCATCCATTTTCTCCTTAAATTTTATTAATCATTAAAAATAAGCTGAATAGTGCATGAACTTAACGCAAGCCGATTTTCAGGAACGTCGTGACCGCCTGGCTGAACAAATGGGTCCCAACAGTATTGCAATTATTGCAACAAGTCCTGAAGTAATGCGTAATCGAGATGCCGATTATAAATTCCGTGCAGACAGTAGCTTCTTCTATCTGACAGGATTTGCAGAGCCTGAAGCTGTTGCAACCATTGAAACAGATGAAAGTGGTGAAGAATATGTCTATACACTCTTTTGTCGTGAACGCGACCGTGAAATGGAAATTTGGAATGGTTATCGAGCAGGTATTGATGGTGCAGTCGATGACTATGAAGCAGACGAAGCGTGTGCAATCGATTTGCTCGATGAAGAAATTCTAGAAAAACTTAAAAATAAGCAAAAGCTTTATGCTCGATTGGGGCAACGTACAGATTTTGATGCGCGTATTACTGGTTGGATTCAAAAAGCAGAACAGCAAAGCCGTGGTGGCGGTGATGTACCCTCAGAAATTCAGCAGTTAGATCGTATACTTGATGAAATGCGTTTGCATAAATCCACCAAAGAAATTCAGCTCATGCAAATTGCCTCTGATATTTCAGCGGAAGCACATACGCGCGCTATGCAAGCTGTTCAACCGAACATGATGGAATATGCCCTTGAAGCCGAACTAAATTATGTCTTCGGTAAAAATGGCTGCGTACCATCGTATAACAGCATTGTCGGTGGTGGTAGAAATGGCTGTATTTTGCATTATGTAGAAAATAATCAACCGTTGAAAGATGGTGATTTGGTGCTGATAGATGCAGCATGTGAATATCAACTTTACGCCTCAGACATTACCCGTACATTCCCTGTAAATGGCAAGTTTAGTCCTGAACAAAAAGCCTTATATCAAGTGGTTTTGGATGCACAAATCGCCGCAATTGATGCTATACGTATTGGCAATAACTATAAAGAACCACATCGTGTTGCAGTGCAAATTTTGGTTCAAGGTTTACTTGATTTAGGTATTATGCAGGGCACTCTTGAAAGTATTATCGCCGATGACAGCTATCGTCAATTCTACATGCATGGTACAGGGCATTGGCTCGGTATGGATGTGCATGATGTTGGATCGTATAAACTGGATGGCGAATATCGTACTTACGAAGAAGGTATGGTTGTAACTGTTGAACCTGGTTTGTATATTGCGCCTGATGATGAGTCGGTCGATGAAAAATGGCGTGGCATTGGCATTCGGATTGAAGATGATGTGGTTGCAACAGCAAGTGGGCCACTCGTTTTGACTAAAAATGTTGTTAAATCAATTGATGATATTGAAGCATTGATGGCTCAATCTTAAAAATGCTTTTGAAGTGGTGACGGAATATTGTGTGAATAAAATTACATAGCAAGAAAGAATGGATGTGAATGGCTTAAATTTTTTGTGATATTTTAGATTTCCTAAAGATAGGGCAGGGAATAATAATGACCACTTTATTTATTCCCGTCACTGCTGAAGACCATATTCAAGGCGATACAACTCACTTGTTGAACTTGTTATGTATGGCGATTATGAATGTCCTTATAGCGGCAAAGCGTATCCTGTTATGAAGCAAGCTCAGTAAGCATTAGGCAACCAATTAAAATTTATATTTAGAAATTTTCCGCTAAGTTTCCATCCACATGCTTTACATGCGCAATTTCTGCTGAGGTTGTCGGTGATTTGGGCTAGTTTTGGGAAATGCACGATATTTTGTATGAAAACCAAACTAAACCAAAGTTAGAGGATTTTTATCTTCTCAGTTATGTACGCCGATTGGGCTTAGATACTGAAAAATTTGAAGAATTACTTCGTAATCCGAAATATATTACAAAAATAAAAAAAGACATGAGAGGTGCATTAAAAAGTGGTTTCAATGGCACGCATATATTTAATATTAATGGTATGAAATATAGCGGCGATTACACCGAAATAACAGAAATATTGGCGTATATTCAGGCATTGAAGTCTAATTATTTTCGCTTAAGTTGATTTTTAAGTTGGCTTTTTTGTAAATATAATTTTTATTCTGAATGATATTCAAGTGATAAGTTGATTGTATATATTTTTCTTTTAGCAATGGTCTTTATTGGTTTGTGCAGTGGGCGAATATTTGTGATGACCCAAGCATAATATCCTGTCTCCCAATATGAAGCACATGCTATTTCTATCTCATCTTCTTGCCATTTATGTATAGATTCAATGTCGACAAGTGCTATGGCTAAGCCTTCTTCCTCAAAAAAATCTTTGTTTAAAAAGTTGTTGTTTTCAACAATTACTAAATCTTTTAATGGAAGTGTAGGGGGTGCCAGGAGCGAATTTCTAAAGTTTTAAGACCATTCATAATTTTCACACCACTTGGAGCAACAATTGATAAAGCACTGTAAATCAAAATAATTCCATCCTTAAATTTGTGTTGAAAATTGAGCATTTAAAATATCAGTCTTACATTTTAATTTGTATGAATTGAGTGCGAAAATGGCGACAAAAAACGATTTCAATATAAAAACCAGCCACCTTGATGTAATATAAAATAAATCAAGATTATACGTATTGGCGCAAAAAAAATTGTGATGCAATACTAAAATAGAAAGGATTAACACATGCAACAAGAAGTCATCATTGTTGGTGGTGGGATGGTGGGATTGAGTCTCGCTTTGATGTTGGCAAAAACCAATATTGCGGTCAAATTGCTCGAAGCAATTAAGTATCCCAATTATGATGATGCAAATCTTGCACCGTACCATTCAAGTTTTGATGCAAGAAATAGCGCTTTGTCACGCCGTAGTGTACAAATTTACCAAGAATTAGGGCTTTGGAATGCCTTGCAAGAACATGCAACGCCCATTTTAGAAGTCAATATTACGGAACAAGGTGGCTTTGGTAAAGCACGACTCAAAGCAGGCCAAGAAAAAATCGAAAGCTTTGGGCAAGTCATTGAAAATGCATGGTTAGGACGTGTTTTACTCACTGAGGTCAAACAACAACCTTTAATTGAATTGATTGATGGCGTACAAGTTACCTCACTGATACAAGATACCGATTTTGCATATATTGAAGCCAAACGTGGCGACTATACGCATAAGTTACAATCAAAATTGGTCATTGCGGCAGATGGACGAGATTCATTTTGCCGTCAAGCCTTAGGTATTGGTGCATCCGTGCATGACTATGATCAAGTGGCGATTGTTACGACTGTACAAACCTCAAAACCACATGAGCATGTCGGTTTTGAACGTTTTAGTCCACTTGGGCCGTTGGCATTGTTACCATTACCGGGTGAATATCGTCGTTCAGTGGTCTGGCCTGTAAAAAAAGGCACTGAAGGTGAATGGTTGGGCGATGAAAACGATCAACATTTCCTTGATGCCTTGCAGCAGACTTACGGTGATCGTGCAGGAAAATTCCAAAAAACTGGAAAGCGTTTTAGTTTCCCACTTTCACAAGTACTCGCAGAAAAGCAGGCAGTTGGGCGTGTGGTACTTATGGGTAATGCTGCACACACCATTCATCCCGTTGCAGGGCAAGGTTTTAATCTGTGTATGCGTGATGCTTATGTGCTTGTACGCTATTTAAAAGAGCAAATTGAGAAAAATGCAGATGTCGGTGATGCAAAAGTATTGCAAGACTATGAAAAATCTCGCCTGACCGATCAAAAACGTGTGATCAAATTCTGCGATTCCGTTGTTCGTGGCTTCAGTAATCAAAATCCGGTGCTGAAATTCATTCGTAATTCAGGACTCATTGCTTTTGAAACTATTCCAGGCTTTAAACCATTGGTTGCAAGCTATGCGATGGGGTTGAAAGCATGAACAAGCCTGTAGATATGCTCGATGTGGTGATTATTGGCGGTGGTTTAGTTGGTGGCTTAACGGCATTACTGCTTGCCAAAGGTGGTATACAAGCGACTGTTTTGGATGCTGCCCCTATTTTGGATGCGGAAAAAGTCTTATCAGTAGCCAATCCACGTGTACTTGCCTTGAGTCAGGCGACTATTCATCTGTTAAAGACGGTGAATGTATGGGATAAACTTGCTCGTCAAATGCCCTATACAGGCATGCAAGTGTGGAATAAAAATGGCTATGGTGAAATTAATTTTGGTCAAGCTTCGCAAAAAATGCCGAGTGATGAACAAAGTTTAGGATCAATGGTTGAGCCAAGTATTTTGAATCTTGCGATTCAACAGCAAATGCTACAACAGGTTCAAGATTATCGTACACAAGTAAAAGTGGTACGGGTTGAACAAGGTGTTCATTGTTGGATTGTTCAACTTGCCGATGGTACGACACTTAAAACTAAGCTAGTGATTGGTGCAGATGGTGCAAACTCATTTGTTCGTGAACAGGCAATGATTGAATTGGACGTACTTGATTATCAACAAGCAGGTTTAAGTTGCGCGATTCGTACAACAATGCCGCATCAATATGTAGCACGACAAATTTTTCTACCGACAGGGCCATTGGCATTTTTACCAATGGCAAGTTTAAATGCCGAGCAAGCGGAACATTGGATTTCGATTGTGTGGACATTGCCTGATGATTATGCCGATGAATATTCAGCATTGAATGATGCACAATTTATGCAATTATTGACACGTGAAAGCCATCATATGCTTGGTGAAGTGTTAGAGGTGACACCGCGTGCTAAATTCCCACTCAAAGCACGTGCGGCGCAGCGTTATGTGAAAGCAGGTTTGGCTTTGATTGGTGATGCTGCACACGTGATTCATCCACTTGCAGGACAGGGCGTAAATATTGGTTGTCTTGATGCTGCGGTACTCTGCGATGTCTTGCTCAAAGATAAACAACGTGGTGTTTGGGCACATGAACAGACTTTAAAGCGTTACGAACATCAACGTAAAGGTCAAAATGATGCCATGATGCATAGTATGTCAGCACTCGGTTTTATAGAAACATCTGAATTGTTCCCATTCGTTTGGGCACGTAATTTTGGACTAAAACAGGTGGAAAATCAGGCAACATTGAAGGCGCTATTTTTGGCACAAGCCAATGGATTATCGAGTCTTAAACAGACACAATATGCCATTTAATGTTGTTGGTGATATTTTTTAAACAGTCATTGAAATAAAATTACTAATTTGATCAAAAAAGATACGTTTTTTTTATATTAACCTCTAGTCGAAATCTGTAGAGCTTGCTACATTTCTCTATAAATAATCATCATATTTTGGTGAATGGATTTAAATCATTTATTGGGGAGTCAAAATAGATATGACTGATGCAAATGACGATTATGATGATGACGCTACAGGTGGCGCTGTCGATGATGACGAAGCACAAGCTGCTGAAAAAGGTGCTGCTGCAAGTGACTCTACGGTAAGCGATTCTGATTTGGCAGAAGCAGAAACGCTAACAGTAACAGCAAAGCTCAAGCAACGTGCTGCATTGGAAGATGAAGTCGCTGCATTTTTAGCCCGTGGTGGACGCATTACAGAAGTGCCACCTGATGAGTCTGCAAAAGACTAATCGCTAATAACATGCAAGTGATTGCAAAAAGCACCGAAATTTCGGTGCTTTTTATTTTTAAATTTTAGATTGATTGGTATTGGCTTTAAATTTTATCAGTCAATTCCAAAGCTCGCTGATACGCCACTTTTTTCTTAATCCCAGTTAAATCTGCCGCCAATTGTGATGCCGCTTTAACCGATAAATCTTCAAGTAAACGTAATAATAATTTATCGAGTTTTTCCTGATCCATATCTTTTTCTTCAGGTGAACCACCAATCACCAAAACAATTTCACCTTTTTGTTGATGATGATCACTTTCAATAAAGCTCACTAATTCACCTAAGGTCATTTTCTTGATGGTCTCAAAAGTCTTGGTAATTTCACGAGCGAAACCAACAGGACGATCTGCACCAAAGACATTCGCCATATCTTTGACACTGTCTAAAATACGATGTGGTGCTTCATAAATAATCATGGTTTGCGTTTCATGTTTAAGTTTTTCTAATTGAATCAAACGCTGAGATTGTTTTGATGATAAAAAGCCTTCAAAACTAAAACGATCACTTGGCAAACCAACGGCACTAAGCGCTGCAATCGCGGCACATGCACCTGGAACAGGAGTTACACGAATGCCATGTTCTTGCGCTGCACGAACCAATTTAAAGCCAGGATCGCTAATCAATGGTGTTCCTGCATCACTAATCAGCGCAATATTTTTGCCACTTTTGAGTGTTTCAATCAGTATATCAATTTTGTTACTTTCATTATGATCATGACATGCAGTCAATGGCGTTGCGATATTATAATGCTTCATTAAATGTGCAGATTGGCGTGTGTCTTCTGCGGCAATAATCGTAACAGATTTTAAAACTTCAATTGCACGGTAAGTCATATCATCCATGTGCCCAATGGGGGTCGCAACGACAAATAATTGAGCACTCATGAGATTTCTCCGTGGGAAATAGTGAAAGATAAAAATTAGATCAAACTCGCATATCACGAATTTAGATGGTAGACCGAGTATTTTACCTGATTATCATGGTGAGATGGGTTCTCAATGGTGTTGGATATAGAGGTATTTTAATGATAAGAGTGACGAAGACAAAAAATATCAAAGAGCAACAAATAAATCAAAATGAAGTTGTTGTAAAGATCGCCTCAATTTCACACCAATTGGGACAATGGGGCGAGCAACAGACCGCATTTGAATTAAAACAAGCCGGTTTTGATATTATTGAGCAAAATTTTTATAGTCGTTATGGTGAAATTGATATTATTGCAATCAAACAGCAAGAGCTACTATTTGTTGAAGTAAAAGCACGAGCTAAAACACAAAGAGGTACTGCTGTTGAAGCTGTAACATGGACAAAACAGCAAAAAATGATCAAGACTGTTTTGTATTTTTTAGAGAAAAACCCTCAATTTCACGAGTTTTATTTACGTTTTGATATTTTTTGTTTTGATTTTCATCAAGTATTTGCAAAAAACGTACAGTATGACTTTTCCAAATACACGTATGATCTGCAATGGATAGAAAATGCATTTACAATGGACACAGAGTTTATTAATCTGTGATTAACGATTGAGCAGTTGTCTAAAAAACAAAGAGATATAGAATTGAAGGAGTCTTGCTGAGTGTTGAATAAAATAGTAATGACCATGCTTTGTGTTGTGAGTTTATCAGGTTGTGCCAGCTTTATTGCGGGTGGTACAGGTTCAGCACCTGTGGGTACGGACAGTGGTGTGAGATCTCTAGGACAAGTATTTATTGATTCTTCAATTGATCGTACGGCAAAAATTAATTTATATAAATTAGACAGTCGCTTTAAACAGTCACGTGTAAATATCAATAGTTTTCACAGTAATGTTTTACTGACAGGTCAGGTGCCTGATGCACATTTAAAACAACTTGCCGAGGACAATGTACGCTCAATGAGTGATGTAAAAACTGTACATAACTATATTACAGTTGGTGATCAAATTAGCTACAACACCATTATGCAAGACACGACTGTTACTGCAAATACACGTGGTTTAATTATGAAAGCGCCTATTGTTTCTGACAATAAGGTCATGATTCATACGGAAGATGGCGTGTTGTATGTGTTAGGTCGCTTAAATACGGCTGAATCGAATGATTTAAATGATGTACTACAAAAAATTGGCAATGTGACAAAAATCGTAACGCTCATTGATAATGTAGATGAGAATAATGCTAACCAAGCATCATCATTTGTATCGCCAACAGGGGGTGTACTTGCACAACCTATGATTCAGACCCCTGTAGCCATTGATCCTGATGCTGTTGAACCTGAAGCGAATGTCCAATAAGTTATGTTTAATCCAATACAGTATTTACAGCAACAGTTTGGTCAAAAGTATACGTATTTACGAGATGCTTATGAGGGATTTCGTATTTATGATTTCGGTAGTACCGCAATTAATCGTTTTACTCCAAGTAAAGGCTATCGGGTTCAGCATAACATTGCCTATGGATTAAAAGCACGTCAGCGCTTAGATTTGTATATTTCTGAGCAAGGACAAAATAGACCGCTGATTGTTTTTGTACATGGTGGTGCATGGTGTCATGGTGATAAACGAGATTATCGGTTTGTTGGTGAGGCATTTGCTCGTTTTGGTTATGATGTTGCCGTAATTAATTACCATCTCGCACCACAGCATAAGTTTCCACGTTATGTTGATGACTTGGCTTTGGCACTTGAGTTTCTCGATCAGCAACAACAAAAATTGGCTGTTTCAACTACGAAAATTGCCTTGATGGGGCACTCTGCAGGGGCGTTTAATATTACGTCCTTACTTTATAATCCACAGAATTTTGGAAGTCATGTTCGTCAAAAAATTAAAACCGTGATTGGTATCGCAGGGCCATACCATTTTGACTATAAAGGTGACCCATTGGCTGAACCTGCATTTGATCAGCAAGTGCCTTATCAACAAGTGATGCCATATTATTTTGTGGAAAAAAATGATATTCAGCACTATTTATTTTTGGCGGAAAATGACCAATTGGTGAAGCCAAAGAATAGCTATGATTTTCAACAGAAACTGCTAGAGCAGGGTAATCATTGCGTTGTCCGGATTATTCCAAAAACAGGGCATGTGTCGATTATGGGTAGTGTTTCGAGCATCTTTAGTCGTTTCTTTCAAACACGCTCTGCTGTGATCAAGGCACTTGATTCAGCAATGAAGAATGATTGAGTAGCGTGTTTTTTAAAAGACATCAGCCTTTAAAAAAACATGATTTAAACTTAGAGCCTTAAAATAAAAAAGATGTCTTAGCATCTTTTTTTATTACAATATTGATTTGCATAGATTCATATACTTAATCAGGCATTTGATTACCGTGAATGACATGCTGAATCATTGAATGTGCAATACTGCCTGCAAATGGAATTTCAGGAAGTTGGTCAAATTTGAAAAACTCTGCATCACTGATTTCTTCTTCCTGTAATACAATTTCACCGCTTTCATATTCTGCTTTAAATGCAAGCATTAGATTGCTTGGAAATGGCCAAGGTTGACTTGCCAAATACTGCACATTTTTAACTTTGATGCCGACTTCTTCTAAAGTTTCACGCTGTACAGCTTCTTCTAGCGTTTCACCGACTTCAACAAAACCTGCAATGAGACCATACATATTACTCGTATTTTTTGCATTTTTTGCGAGTAGGACTTCATCACCGCCACGCGTAATTACTGTGATAATACACGGTTGAACACGTGGGTATTGATGATAATTACAAGCAGGACAAACCATTGCATATTCAGTTGGATGGATTTCTGTCGTATGTCCGCAGTGACTACAAAATTTATGGTTACGACGCCATTCTAAAAGTTGTACAGCACGACTTGCAGATTCAAATTGGCTTTTCGTCCATTGACTGATGAGTTGTCGAATAGAAACCAATTGAAAGCCTTCAGGAATGCTTTCATCGGCACGTAAGTCACGGGCAATCACTTGATCACCCGCATTGAAAATCAAATCACTTGCTATTTTTTCAACTTGAGGCAGTTGAAAGTTCACATCGACTAATAATTGTTGGCGATGAAAAATATAGGCAAGTGAAAGTTCTGACATTTACGCCACCAATTTGAGTTGTTCACTGCCACGTAAAGCGACATCAAACATAGACTGAAGAACAGGTTGTTTATTTTGTAAATTATCAATCATCATATCTGCGCTCGCAAGAACATCTAAAATGATATTGATTTGTGCAGTATTAGGTACTTGCTCGCTTTGAAGCTGTTGCTGTAAAAATTCAGCACTTTGCATTAGAGCTTTATGACCTTCTTTTTGACCTAAAAATAATAATGCACCACTCACTTCTTTGAGTTGCGATGGAATTGTTTCTAAGTTGGCATTTTCAGTATCTTTGATTTGTGTCACCAAAGCTTGACTACTTAAATCGATTAGGACTTTTGACTCTGTTAAAAGCATATCATGTGCTTCATCAAGACGATCAAGTGAAATATTCATATTGTTGACACGGAGCTGTAAACGGCTAGAACTGTAATTACGCTCTAAAATACCAATAGAATTCATTGCCGACAAAATGCTATTCATCAACTGCTGAGCATAGTTCTCATTTTGGATCATATTGGACTGAGTCAGCAAATCAGCTTGTTGTTTTAATTCAATATAGGCTTCATTGAGATTTAAAACTTTAAATACATGAGCAAGATCAAGCAGTTTAGTTTTCAATTCTTGTGCTTTTTCTTCAGTCATATTCTGATAATTATATTCAATATCATTTCTGATTTGCGCCATTTCTTCAGTGACTAAACTACTTACACTGTGAATGGTATTTTGATCAGGACCATACAAATGGCGGCTAAACACTTGAAGTTGAGCATCTGACAATATGTCTTCACCGACATGAAGTTGTTCACGAATACTTTGTGAGGTTTCATCATCTTGGCTAATACAAAGACTGAGAACGTTCGCAACATCATTTAATGCTGGTGTGTAATGTGCTGTATCTTTAAAGAAATTCGCCATTTGCGTTTCAATAGAAATAAATGTTCTTAAACGTGCTTCATTTATAAACAATTCATCAATTTGATTAAATGCAACGTAAACCAAATTCCAATATTGCGCTGATGGGGTTGAAGTAGAAAGGTTGGCTAAATATGCACCGACCAATTTAATGCCTTGTAAATCAAGCTTTGTTTCAGTTTGCTTAAGTAAGTTCTTGAGGCTGATTTTGTAGAGTTTATGCACATAGTCTGATTTTTCGAGTTCAGGTGCTTGAGGTAAGTCAAATCCAGGGTTGATACAATCAAGTAGCGGAACAATGGCTTGACCTTCTTGGGTCAGCGGTTTGCCTAAACAGACTTCTAAGCGGTTCAGCGTATCAATTAAAAATTGTGGAACTTTAACTTCGCGTAAACTACTGAATTCGATATAACGCTTCAGCATGGTCGTACCTTCGCTCAGTGCAATCACATCCTGTGTTTGAATATCACGAGGGTCTTTCATGATTTTACGCATGAGCTCTGCGCAGTATGCTGTAATTTGCGCAAGGCTTGGCATATCAATTAACATGAGTACTTGAGCGCATTGTTCAAATTGAGCTAATGCATCATCAATCCCAAAAGGCAACGCTTGATCTTCGACCAAACTGCTGACCGCAGATTCAACCAATTGGATTGAATTGTCGACTTCCTTTTTAATTATTAATAATGCTGTCGGGTCAAAATGTATTGAGGTTTGGTAAGACATCGATCTGCACCTTTCCTAAGTCTTTAAATGTTCTGTTGTAGTCTCAAAATGAGACGGATTTGTTCTATGTTTTAATATAACTGAAGTCTGTAGCTTTTACAGAAGAAATACACAGTTAAAATAAATTTTATTTGGCAAAAAGGCAAGGTTCATGCTGTTTTTCTTGGAATTCTTTGATCCAGTTCTCATGTGCTTCAAGCTCTTCATTTGATGGTGTAATGACTGAAAGAGAAACATCAATATTTCTACGTTCACCTTGAAGCTCCATGTTATTTTGATTTGATGAGAGGGCATCAATGTCTAATAAAACCTGTCCACCTGTCATTGCAAGATAAACGTCAGCTAAAATTTCAGCATCGAGTAATGCACCATGGAACGTACGATCACGTTGTGGAATCTCATAACGACGCACTAAAGCATCTAATGAGTTTTTCTGTCCCGGATGTTTACTTTTCGCCATCGCAAGAGTGTCTGTGACTACACAAACCTCCGATAACGCCTGAAAACCACTACGTTTAAACTCCATGTCAAGGAAGTTCATATCGAAGGTTGCGTTATGCGCGATGATTTCTGCACCTTTTAAATAGTCAAATAAACCTTGTGCAATTTCATCATATTTTGGTTTATCTGTTAAAAACTCATCCGTAATACCATGGATTCGTTCAGAGTCACCGACTTCTTTTCCAGGATTGATATAAATATGAATTGAACTGCCTGTCAGCTTGCGATTGATCATTTCAATTGCACCGACCTCAATAATACGGTCAGTATCTTGAAAATAGAAACCTGTAGTTTCCGTATCTAAAATGAGTTGGCGAGTTCCTTGTAAATTTTTTGTCGCAGGGGTAATCACAATTTGCGGATGTAACTCGGTCATATTCTTTATTGTCGTTGTTGGTTGAATGTCAGTCATATTATGTTGAATGCTTGATGGGGGGGATTCTGTTGTTGCAGCGTGATTATTCATGGTATGGGTATGCGTAACACCATCAAATTCAATTGATGTATGTGTTTCTATTTCTATATTGGATAACTCTTCCTCAGGTTCGGATTCCATCAAATCGAAGCCGAAGGGATCGTCGAGTAACCAATCTTGTTCAGCTTTTTTTTTAGCGTCAACACTTGCTTGCTCAGATGGGACAGTTTCAATGCTTGAGACTAAGGTACTTGGTAAAATGGATTGTGTTAAACCACCTTTTTTCATTTGTTCTACGGTTTTTTCTACGCCTAAATTTGCCAATTGATCTGCCATTTCATTGCCTGGATGACCTGCATGACCTTTAATCCAATTCCATTCAATATCACGACCTTGGCAAGTTTGGTCTAACTTTTTCCAAAGATCGGGATTTTTAACATCTTTCCAATTTTTCTTTTTCCAACCTTGAATCCATTCGGTAATGCCACGTTTTACATAGTTAGAATCTGTCCATAAGATGAGTTTTGCGTTGGTCGGGCAAAATGCAATTCCTTCAATGGCTGCGGTCAACTCCATACGATTATTGGTAGTTTCAACTTCACCACCACACAATTTATGCTCTGCTGTTTCAGTAATGATATACGCACCCCACCCCCCTAAGCCAGGATTGCCTTTACATGCACCATCGACATAAAGCGTAATTGTTTCAGACATAGTTTGGACCAACGAATTAAATTTAAGAGTTGAACATCGGGGTTGAAGAATTTATTGTATACGCAAATCGGCGATTTCAGTGCCCGATCTCGGTTTTTTTTAATTTCTTGTAACATTTATATGCAAATTGCATGCACTTCGTGCCTTGTTTGTATTGGGTGCTCAATTAAAATGGCTTTTATAAAATAATTTACTATGCGTTGTTCGGAATCCTGTATGTCTAAACCAACCACAGCAGTGTGGCAGCCCTCTGCTCCAAATATTTTCAAATTTTCGCTTTTAACGTCTGCATTGGCAGCATTAGGTTTAGCGACAGGTTGTTCCTCAACCCCAAATACAGGCAAAGTCCAATCTTCCAAACAGTTAGGAATGTTGGATGCCAATAGTTTAGATTCACTTGAAGACTTACTTTCTGCAACCGATATGCGTGCAGTAGAGGGTGATCGTCTCTTGATTTTAAAACATGGTGATGTGTGGAAGCGCATGACAGTGGGTTTTAAAATGGATGAAAATCGTTGGGATTCTCGTATTGAAGCACAGCGTAGTTGGTTTATTTCACGTCAGCCTTATATCGATCGTTTAAGCGCACGAGCGAGTCGTTATTTGTATCACACGGTAAAAGAAGCAGAGCGTCGTGGTTTACCGACTGAGCTGGCATTACTCCCAGTCATTGAAAGTTCATATGATCCAGCTGCAACGAGTAGTGCAGCGGCTGCAGGGATGTGGCAGTTTATTCCCAGTACAGGAAAGATTTACGGCTTAAAACAAAATACGGCTTATGATGGTCGCCGTGATGTTGTTGAATCAACACGTGCAGCCTATGAGTTTTTAGGTAGTTTATACAATCAGTTTGGTTCATGGGAGCTGGCACTTGCGGCTTATAATGCGGGACCAGGACGAATTCAACAGGCGATTAACCGAAATCAAGCGGCAGGTTTGCCAACTGATTATTGGTCTTTAAAATTACCGCAAGAAACCATGAATTATGTACCACGTTTCTTGGCAGTTGCACAAATTATTAAAACACCCTCAAATTATGGGGTGAGTTTACCACCTATTGCTAACCGTCCGCATTTCCGTGAAGTAGCAGTTGCACCAGGATCATCCCTAAATCAGATTGCTGCGAGTGTTGGTTTAAGCCGTGCTGAGTTGTATCAATTAAATCCTGGTCATCGTGGTGAAGTGGTCGATGCATCAAGCACAATGCGTATTTTAATTCCTGCTGATGTTAATCCTTCAGTCGATGCAAAATTACGTACATTGTCCGCATCATCAGGAGGATTGTGGGCAACGTCTGTACCTACAGCGACCACGCAGTCATCAAACACATTGACACAAACAATTACGCCTTCAAAAATGACACCTCCGTCATTGAACTCATCAACGACAGCTAGTGTGACGACACGCCCTGCGACAACAACAGCCCCAACCAACCCAATAACAACAAACGCCATTACAACATTAAAAAATACCCCTCAGGGTGCTAATGCTTTAGCAAATTTTGCATCTAATGCTGATATTCCGAGCGCGCCACGTATTCCTGTTGCTGTAACGCAAGCTAAAAATATTCAACCGGTGAGAGTTGAGCCGCCGATTTCAAGTCAAGAAATAAAGCAAATTCAGGAAGCTGTTAAAGCTGAAGGCTTGAAAGAGTCTGTTAAACAAGTTCTTGAACCGCAGCCAACTCAAGCTGAAAGAGAAGCGGTGGTACGTGAACTGACAGCACTTGCACCACAAGGTACAGAAGTCGTTGATCCTGCTGATGGCAAAATTAAGCTCACAGCAATTCAAACAAGTCAGTCGGTTGCACAGCAAAAAGGTCAGGAAGTTACAGTTGGTTTTGCTTACCCGAAAGGTTTAGCAGAAGCAAATGTAGTAACACCTGAAGAAGCGAAGCTAAATCAAGGTAAAACGTTCACTAAAACAGATAGTGATGTAGTTGTCGTACCACCAAAAGGAAAACGTAGTACTTATATTGTTTTACCTGGAGATACTTTAGCAACTATTGCATTAAAAAATGGTGTGAACTGGCGTGATGTTGCCAAATGGAACCAAGTCGATCCAAGTACAACACTGTATGTGGGAACAACGCTATATTTATATGATGCAAAACCACAAGTAGATACTTCGGAAGTCATTAAAAAAGTTGATCCGAAGTTAAGCTCTTATGTGGTTAAACCCAATGATAGTCTGACAGGCGTTGCTGAGCAATTTGGCTTAAGTGTTTCTGATTTAGCCAATATGAATAACTTGACAGTTACAAGTAACTTATTGGTTGGGCAGAAGTTAAATCTTATTGCATCTGCTAAAAAAGCAGAGCCGACAAAAGCTCAGACAAATGAGACACATTCGACTAAACAAGCAGCTAAAATTAAGACCAAAACTTATACCGTACAACGTGGTGAATATTTAAAACTCATCGCAGATCGTTATGCATTGTCTAATCAAGAACTTGCTGACTTAACATCGGGATTATCTGCAAACAGTAGCTTGATGGTTGGGCAAAAAATTAATGTTCCTTTAAATGAGGTCGCGAAAGACAGTACAGCTAAACTTGAATCTAAAGTGGTCGATCAGACCAAGTTTAAAGATGTCAAAGCCGATAGCGAATATAAAACCACACAGCTCAAAACGGAAAGTTATAAAGTTCAAAGTGGTGACACGCTTTCAAGTATTGCGATGCAGTCTAAAATGACATTATCTGAACTTGCCGATTTAAATAATCTATCAACCTCTAAAGGTTTGATGGCGGGTCAAACACTCAAAATTCCGGCAGGAAGTGTAATGCCTGACAGTTATACCGTGCAGTCGGGTGATAGTCTGATTGCGGTAGCGGCAAAGTATAATTTGTCTGTAAGTCAAGTTGCCGATTGGAATAATATCAATACCAATGCGGGTTTATTTGTTGGGCAGAAGCTTAAATTGAATGATGATGGTCATTCTAAAACAGTAGCGAAACAGGAAAAAGTTACACAAGATAAGACGACACAAGACAGTACAAAACAAGATAAAGCGAAGCAAGAAAAACTGAGCGATATTTATGTGGTGAAATCTGGTGATACACTTGCAAGTGTGGCGAAAAAGTATCATTTACAGTTAAATTTTCTCGCTGACTTAAATGGTCTATCTCGTACAGCTCAAATTCAGGTTGGGCAACGCCTTAAAACTGATGGGGAATTACCCAATAAATCCGCAGTGGCTAAAGACAAAGAGGAAGTAATAACCAATGCAAAAAGTAGTTCAAAAGTTGCAGGTAAAAATACTGAAGCGTATACAGTAAAAGCGGGAGATTCACTGAATGCTATTGCGAGTCGTACGGGAATACCTGTTCAGCAACTTGCACAGTTGAATGACCTGAATGCAAAAGCAGGGTTACAGCGTGGACAGCAAATTTTAGTACCAAAAACGGTGACTGAATATAAAGTTCGTAGTGGTGACTCACTGATCCGTCTTGCTTCAAAATATAATATGGATGTGAGTACTTTGGCTGAAATGAATGATTTGAAGCCAAATTCACCTTTACGTTTAGGCGCAGTAATTAAAGTTCCGAATTGAGTGAATGATCTATTCACAACATCTGAAATAAAGCTCAAAATACAGCGCATTTGAAATGCGCTGTATTTGTTTATATAAGGAAAAGGAAACCCAGTTGATGCAAATGTGTGGTTTAAGGCAACAGGATGTTAAATATATGCTAGGTATATTCCTTGCACTATTAAGTCCATTGACATGGTCAGCTGTGCAGACTATGCCTTATATTGCCACGCACACGCAGCCGAAATATACACATCTTAAAGTTATGCCTTATGCCAATGCGACTGCGCCCAAAGGTGGAGCACTGAGCCGAGCGAGTCAGGGAACTTTTGACAATTTAAACAGTATGAATGGGCGAGGTACTGAAACGCAGGGTGTTAATTATTTATTTGATACTTTGATGGATCCATCATTAGATGAACCGGGTGTTTTGTACCCGCTATTGGCGGAGCGTGTAACTTTTGATGTCAATCAACCTAAAGACATTATTTTTCATTTAAATCCTCAAGCACGTTTTAGTAATAGCATGGCATTGACGGCTGAAGATGTGAAGTATACTTTTGATTTATATCAGCAAAAATCGAATTTGGGTTTGCAGATGTATTTATCTGACTTAGTGAAAACCGAAGTCATCTCAAAATATACAGTGAAAATGACTTTTAAAAATAATAAAAATGTTGAAATGCCGCGGATTGTTGCGACTTTGCCAATTTATTCGAGTGCAGAGTGGAAAAAACGTGATTTTAGTAAAGCGACTTTGCAACCGATTTTAGGTTCAGGACCTTATGTGATAGATCGTATTGATGCTGGGCGCAGTATTCGCTATAAGCGTAACCCTAATTATTGGGGGCGTACTTTGCCAGTCAATATGGGTCGCTATAATTTCGATACATTGACTTATGTGTATTATCGTAATAACGAGGTTGCCTTTGAGGGATTTAAATCGGGGCAATATACTTTGCATGAAGAGTTATTTACACGAACGTGGGTCACAGGCTACAACTTTCCTGCGGTAACAGCAGGCATGGTAAAAAAAATAGCAATCAAAACAGCCAAACCTGTCGCAACGCAGACTTTTGTGATGAATAATCGTCGCAGTCCATTCAATGATATTCATTTTCGTCAGGCAATCAGTTATGCCTATGATTTTGAATGGATGAATAAGGCGTTGTTTTATGGTCAATATCAAAGGTTACAAAGTTATTTTCAAAATAGTGAATTAGCAGCAACAGGTACGCCTAGCCCTACTGAAATGTTATTTTTAAAACCTATTTTGCCTCGCCTGAATCCTGTACAGCGTCAGGCTGTACTTGCAGAATGGAAAGCGCCTGTAAGTGATGCAAGTGGTTTTAACCGTAAAAACTTACTTGAAGCTCGACAGATTTTGCTTAAGGCAGGTTATCGTTATCACAATGGATTATTACTCGACCTGAAAAATAAACCCATTCGTATCGAATTTTTACTTGATCCTGAAAAACCGCAACAGAGTGTTATTCCATTTGTACGCAATTTGAAGAAGTTAGGAATTTCAGTCAGTATTCGTCAGGTTGATGTCCCTCAATATTTGGAAAGGAAACGTAAAGCCGATTTTGATATGACCATGAATGAAATGCCACAATCGTTGACGCCTGGTAATGAGCAGATGCAGATGTGGGGCAGTCATGCTGCAAATGAGGTCGGTAATTACAATTATGCAGGTATTCGCAATGCTGTAATTGATCAAGCAATACAAGAGGTGATTGATGCACCGAATCGGCAACAATTGATTATTCAAACTAAAATTCTCGATCGTTTGTTACGTTCGGGCTATTATCAAATTCTCACTGGGGCAAAAGATAAGACATGGTTGGCGTATTGGAATATCTATCAGCAACCAAGTCGGCAAGCGCGACTGTCTATTGGGCTTGATTATTGGTGGGTCGATGCGATGCAGGCTCAAAAAGTGAGCCGTTATCTGCGTAAACCATAAATTAAGTCAGCTATACGTTGAATCTATCATCAGGTGATGTCTTGATACGAAACCATGCAAAGTAGGTCATTATGAGTCAATATATTTTAAAAAGACTACTGTTGATTATTCCGACATTGTTGGCAATATTATTGATTAATTTTGTGGTGATTCAAATTGCACCCGGTGGACCTGTGGAGCAAGCTGTTCATCAGGCTGAAAATTTTCAAGGAATGGCACAACAAGGTACTTTGAGTGGTATCAGTGATAGCCATTATCGTGGTGGGCAGGGGTTAAGTGATGACATGATCGCTAAAATTGAAGCGCAATATGGCTTCGATAAACCGATGCATGAACGCTTTTGGCTGATGTTAAAAGGCTACATGCATTTTGATTTTGGTACGAGTTTTTTTAAGGATAAAACGGTCACGGCATTGATTATGGAGAAAATGCCTGTGACCATATCGCTTGGACTGTGGAGTACCTTGCTGATTTATCTGATTTCTATTCCACTTGGTATTCGTAAAGCACGCTTACATGGTACGGTATTTGATCGTACAACATCTTTACTGCTTGCAGTGGGCTATGCAGTGCCGGTCTTTGTCTTTGCGGTCTTACTGATTGTATTTTTTGCAGGTGGATCATATTTTCAATGGTTTCCGCTACAGGGTTTAGTCTCTGAAAATTTTGCATCCCTAAGCTTGATTGGAAAAATTACCGATTACTTTTGGCATATGGCTTTACCATTGTTGACGATGTTGTTGGGCGGTTTTGCTAGCTTAACGTATTTGACCAAATACTCATTTATAGAAGAAATGCATAAGCCTTATGTGGTGTCTGCGCGCGCAAAAGGCTTGTCTGAAAATCGTGTGTTGTATGGGCATGTCTTTCGCAATGCAATGCTCGTTGTCATCGCAGGTTTACCCGAAGCTTTAGTGGGTATTTTTTTGATGGGCAATGTTTTTATTGAAATTATTTTTAATCTTGATGGCATAGGTTTGCTCGGTTTTGAGGCGATTCAACAACGAGATTATCCAGTCATTTTTGGTATTTTATTTATTTTTACTCTGGTTGGTTTGTTACTTCGTTTAGTGGGTGATGTGCTGTATCAAATTATTGATCCACGCATTAGCTTTGATCTTTGGGGTGCAAAATAATGTCACCTTTAATGAGCGCTCGATTTCAAAGATTTCGACAGCATAAATTAGGTTTTGGTTGTTTTATCCTATTTATGTTGATTTTTATTGCCACATTGGCTGTGCAATGGATCGCTAATGATAAGCCGATTTTGATTAAATATGATCAGCAGTATTATTTTCCGATTGTTAAAGCTTACCCTGAAACAACATTTGATGGGGTTTTTGAAACTGAAGCTGATTATAAAGATCCTGCTGTACAACAACTCGTTGAAGCCAAAGGTTGGATGATATGGCCACTGATTCCATACGCAGATCAAACGCCTAATTTGGCACTCGATGTACCTGTACCTTCTGCACCATCAGCACAAAATTGGCTCGGTACAGATGATCAAGGACGAGATGTTTTGGCGCGTTTACTCTACGGTTTGCGTGTGTCTTTGCTCTTTGGTTTAGGTTTGACCTTACTTGCCTCTTTGATTGGAATCTGTGTCGGTGCAATTCAAGGCTATTATGGAGGATGGGTCGATCTGATTGGGCAGCGTATTATTGAAGTTTGGGGTGGCTTGCCGACACTGTTTATGGTCATGGTTTTGGTGAGTATTTTGACCCCCAACGTGTATTGGCTTTTTGTGATTATGTTGCTTTTCGGATGGTCATCCTTAGTTGGTTTGGTACGTGCCGAATTTTTACGGGCACGTCATTTGGATTATGTTCGTGCAGCACGAGCGCTCGGTGTACGTGACCACGTGATTATGTTTCGGCATATTTTACCCAACGCCATGAGTTCGGCATTATCACAAATTCCATTTATGTTGACTGCAAATATTACAGCACTAACGGCGCTTGATTTTCTTGGTTATGGCTTACCACCGGGTTCAGCATCAATTGGTGAGTTATTGCTACAAGGAAAAAATAATTTAAATGCACCGTGGCTAGCATTGTCTGGATTTTTTACTTTGGCTTTGGTGCTTTCTTTACTCATTTATATTGGAGAGGCAGCACGAGATGCATTCGATCCACGACAACACTAAAACAAATCAAGTGAGTACACCAAATGCTGAACCAATCAAAGAAAAACTCTTATCAGTTGAGCATTTAAGTATTCAATATCAACAACAAATGTTGGTACAGAACCTAAATTTTGATTTGCATAGTAATGAAATATTAGCCATTGTAGGAGAAAGTGGTTCAGGAAAATCATTAACGGCTTTGGCGATGCTGAATTTATTGCCGAATGGCTTGAAAGCCTCGGGAAAGATTAATTATCACAATCTAGATTTAAATCAAAGTCAAAGTTCAAATAAAGATCTAGTCCAGGATGTTTTACAGCTGAATGATGTTGAGCTTAGACAACTTCGCGGTCAAAGAATTGCAATGATTTTTCAAGAGCCGATGACAGCACTCAATCCATTGCATCGTGTAGAGAAAATTGTCGGTGAAGTACTAATATTATCGGGTTTAACACAAGAACAGGCACGCAAAAAGTCAGTTGCATTGTTGCAAGATGTTGGACTTGAAGATGCTGGATTTCTATTGAAACGTTATCCGCATGAATTGTCAGGTGGTGAGCGTCAGCGTGTGATGATTGCGGCGGCATTGGCAACTGAACCTGACATTATTATTGCAGATGAGCCGACGACGGCTTTAGATGTAACCTCACAAGCACATGTATTGAATTTATTGCAATTGTTGGTATTGAACAAAAAAATGGCATTGATTTTGATTAGCCATGATTTGAATCTTGTTCATCGATATGCCAATCATGTCATTGTGATGCATCAAGGTGTTATTGAAGAACAAGGTTCAGTTCAGCACATTTTTCAGCATGCAAAATCGGACTATACACAACACTTACTTGATCATGATTATGGACTACCTAATGCATTACCCGAAAATGCAGAACGTATCCTGACTTTAGAAAAGGTTGGGGTTAGATTTCCAATAAAGACAGGTTTACTCAATCGGATCAAAGATTATGTGGTTGCTGTAGAGCCACTCAACTTACGCCTAAAGCAAGGTGAAAGTGTTGGCATTGTGGGTGAAAGTGGTGCAGGAAAATCATCACTTGCCTTGGCTGTAGCACGTTTGATTGAAAGTTCAGGTCAGATTTATTTAGTCAATCAAGATTTGAATAAACTTAAAGAGCGTAAATTACGTCCTTTACGTGCCGATTTTCAAATTGTGTTTCAAGATCCATTTTCAAGTTTAAATCCTCGCATGAATGTGGAACAGTTAATTGCAGAAGGTTTAGCATTACGTAATCCAAAAATGCAGGATGTTGATGCGCAGATTGATGATGTTTTGCAACGTGTAGAGCTTTCAACAGCATTTCGTTTGCGTTATCCCAGTGAATTGTCGGGTGGGCAAAGACAGCGTGTGGCATTGGCTCGGGCATTGGTCTTAAAGCCGAAGTTACTTATTTTAGATGAGCCAACCTCGGCATTGGATCAAAGTACGCAAGGTTCAATGATTCGTCTATTGAGAAAATTACAACTGCAAGACCAAATGAGTTATTTGTTGATTAGCCATGATTTACATGTTGTACGTGCCTTGTGTCAGAAAGTCATGGTATTACGTGATGCGGAAGTGGTGGAGTTTCAAGACACGGAATCGTTATTTGAAAAGCCTTTACATGAATATACGCAACGATTGATTAAAGCGAGTCTCTATTAATACTGCACTTTTCAATTTGACAAACAGTATTGTCAACTTTAAACTCAGTACGAAATTAGGTAGAGTAAAAACTCTAAAAGGAAGCCAGAATAATGAATCGAATTGCTGAACCCTTAAAAATTAAAAATACCACATTCAAAAACCGAATCATTAAAGGTGCAATGAGTGAGGCACTTGCCAACCAAGCAGGACAACCGAACCATTTGCATTTGGGATTGTATGAGGCATGGGCAAAAGGCGGTTTAGGTTGTGCGATTACAGGCAATGTGATGGTTGACTACCGTGCTAAAAATGAGCCAGGTGTAGTCGTCATCGAAACGGAGCGTGATCTTGTAAAGCTTAAAGAATGGGCAGATATCGGTAAGAAATATGGCATGGTGCAATTAATTCAATTGTCACATCCAGGTCGCCAGTGTCCTAAAGGGTTAAATAAAGAAACAGTTGCACCTTCTGCTGTGCCTTTTAGTCCATTGTTGGCAACAACCTTTGCCACGCCTCGTGAGTTGCGTGAGGATGAAATTCTCGACATTATTCAGCGTTTTGCAACGTCTGCGGTGATTTGTGAGAAAGCAGGTTTTGAAGGTATTCAATTGCATGGTGCGCATGGTTATTTGATTAGTGAGTTTTTATCACCGTTGACGAATAAGCGAAATGATCAATGGGGTGGTTCAATTGAAAACCGTATGCGTTTTTTATTGGAAATCTATAAAGCAGTCCGTGCGGAAACTTCAGATAATTTTATTATTTCAGTAAAATTGAACTCTGCCGATTTCCAACGTGGTGGTATTACAGAAGAAGAAGTCGTTGAGGTGTTTAAAGCGATTGATACTGCTGGTATTGATCTCATTGAAATTTCAGGTGGTACTTATGAAGCACCTGCAATGGCAGGTGCAAAAGCTGAAAAACGTAAGCAAAGTAGTATTGCTCGTGAAGCATACTTCCTCGACTTTGCTGAAAAAATTCGTAAAGAAGTGAAGTGCCATTTGATGGTGACAGGCGGTTTCCGTACTGTTGTAGGTATGAATGCTGCTTTGGATAGTGGGGCGTGCGAGTTTATTGGTATTGCACGACCATTGGCTGTAGAAACGGATTTAACAGATCGTCTCATTGCAGGGCAAGATGTGCGTTATGCTGTGGAACAGATTAAAACAGGTATTACTTTTGTCGATAAAATGGCGATTATGGAAATTATTTGGTATGCAGCACAATTTAAAGCCATTGGTGAAGGTAAAAAGCCAAATCCAAAATTATCACCATTTAAAGTATTTTTAGGTTATGCAAAAAATAATGTGAAGGCAGTGATTCAGGGGCGTGTGAACTCTCGTAAATCGGCTTAAGCTTAATTGCCAAGCTGTTTGAATTACTTTGATGTGATTTGCCAGTAATTTTGAAATAGATCAGTAGACCATTGTCCTTTTTGTAGCGATGCTTGAAAGGCAGGTCTGCTTTTTATTTGCTGTAAATAATTTACGAGTGCAGGGTAATGTGCAAAGTCAGGGTAGGCGTAAGCACTTGCTTGTAGTGGAAACCATAAGAGAATATCTGCATAAGTAAAATCTTCTCCCGTGAGCCAAATTTGATTTTTGGCATGGTTTTTTTCTAAGTGTGTATTGAGTATTTGCAACTGTGTTTGAATTTCAGGATTTAAATAACCTTTGTTGAATGCAGCTTTAAAGGCAATACTGACAAAGCGAACAAGCCAAGGTGTTTGCTGAGCTATTTGGCTAAATACTTGTTTGAGGGCAAGATTGGGCATAAAGCTTGCATCAGCATAATGTTGATAAAAACAAAAGTTCCAATAGTCTTGTTGGTTGGGATAGATAATGAGCTTCTGTTGTTTTTGACATAAGTATTCAGCGATTGCACTCGTTTCAGTAAGTCTAAGTTGATTTTGTGCATCATTATCTTGTATCAGGAGTGTTGGAAATTTTAACGGTTGTCCATTTTCATTTTTCGTATGCGTAGAATGGATTTCAAGTTGATAATCAAGTTGTAATTCTTCAAGCAGCCAAACGATACGTTGTGAGCGAGAGTTTGGGTGGTGATGTAACTTGAGTTTCATTGTATTTTTATTCTGTAAGCTATTTAGTTTTGATCATAAAGTATATTGTATGAGAAAAATAGAAAATGTAAGTCAATAGAATTGCATGTTGATCATGCAAATGAATAAAATATAAATCAATAATACATAAAAAAGCCTGAGTCACAATGCTCAGGCTTTTTTGTTGAATTAAAAAATAAATTTCAATTCTGAATGTGGCGTCCCTACGGGGATTCGAACCCCGGTTACCGCCGTGAAAGGGCGATGTCCTAGGCCTCTAGACGATAGGGACAATAGAGTGAGGCACTATCTGAAACTTTTATACCAATTAAATTGGCGTCCCTACGGGGATTCGAACCCCGGTTACCGCCGTGAAAGGGCGATGTCCTAGGCCTCTAGACGATAGGGACGTTTCAGAGGTGGGCGTATATTAGGGTGAATATGGGGATGTGTCAAACCTTTTTCTGAGCCAAAATAGGAAATATCGTTCAGATGTTTAAAAAAGTAGCAAAAAATAGATAATCGTTTAAAAATAAAACGTTATTTGGGGGGTGGGTTTAAAAATAATTCTAAAATATTTTGAATGACTGCAGGGTGTTGCAGATAGCCTGTAATTTTATGTGGTGAATTTACAAAAGTTGAAATTGAGGTGTTAATAATTTCGGGATTAAAATTAAAAGGTTCGTTGATTAATGGGAATGTTGTTAAAAAATCATCGGGTGAATAAAAATTATGCCAATCACCATTTAAACTTGTTGGTCTTGTAATTGGTTGCATCAATTTTGATTGAATCACCTTAAAAGCTAGTGGTGAACCTAGGGTGATAAATCGTTGTATACAATATTCAGCATTGAGTTGTTGCAAGAGATTGTATGCAATGACTGTCCCTAGTGAGTGTGAAACGATAATATATTCTTCGCCTTTTTCTAAGCAGGCTAAAATGCGTTGATGTACTTCATTCATAAATTCAGTATTTGCTAAATATAAATAGGTTTCTATTAAAAACTTATGAATTAAGCTTTCATGTAATTTTGGGAAATTATTAAGAATTAAAGAAAACTCTTTTAAGGCTTTGTCTTTTACGAGTTGTGAGCCTAGATATAGGCGTGTAGAGAGTTTTAAATTTTGATTTGGGGTGAAGTAGGGCAGTATTGGAATACGAGTTGATTGTGTAACGACACTTGGTTGGGCTTGTACGCACTTGTGTAAGTGGAATTTTAAGAGAGATTTGGGTAAGAAGGCATCTAAATCAAAAGTGTTGCTCAATTGGTGTTCAGTGATTAAGTCGGCATAAAAAGGTAACGCAATATCTAAGTTTTCAATTTTTACGGGGAGATGGAGTTCATTAATACCAAGTTTAAAAATATCAAGCCAATGTTGCTTTAAGCTTTCAGCATTATAGGTTTGTTGATTCATACCATGAATAAAAATAATTTTCATTGTAATGCTTAAATATTCTTATATAGATGATTCTAATTTAAGGATTTTATTGAAAATATGCTGTATCAGAATGTAAAAAAGTGTAGCGAAGGGCTACACTTTTTAAGAAAAATATGGCGTGTTTCAATTGGCTTAGCTTTGATCTTTTGCTTTATAGAATACAGCATAGCTGGTATAGCACAGCGTAATAAAGATCAGACAACTGATGAAACCTGCCCACATTTCAGGATCAAATACCATACTGATACAGGTGATCAAACAGAAGAAGAAACCGAGTATAGGTACTATTGGAAACAGTGGAGCGGCAAAACCTAACTCAGCAGTTGTATGTCCCTCTTTATACCATTGGCGGCGGAAGTTGAATTGGCTGAGACAGATACTCATCCATACAATTACCATGGTAAATGCAGCAACACCCAGTAAGTTTTTGAAAATCAATTCAGGTGAAAATTGTTCTGAAAGTAGCCCAGGTAATGCACCCATCATGGTGACCATTACAGCAACATAAGGAATACCACGTTTGTTGACTTTTGCGAATACTGCAGGTAATTGTTTTTTGTTGGAGAGTGCCCACATCATGCGTGATGCTGCAAATAACCCTGAGTTGGCAGCAGACAGAAGTGCGGTGATAATCACAAAACGAATAATATCTACTGCATACGGAATACCAATATGGTTAAACACGGTCACGAAAGGACTGCTACTAACACCGTGAGCATCTAATCCTGCCATGTTATGTGGCAGTAATGCACTGATGACGATGATTGTACCGACAAAGAAAATCAATAAACGCCAAATGGCTGTGTTGATGGCTTTAGGGACATTTTTAGCAGGATCTTCGGTTTCACCTGCTGCAACGCCAATTAGCTCAGTTCCTGAAAAGGCAAAGTTGACAATCAGCATGGTGGTGAAAATAGGAATTAAGCCGTTGGGAAACCAACCTGAAGCAGTCAAGTTGCTAAAGAGTGGTGCAGATTCATAACCTTGATAATTGATGATACCGAAAATAGCCAATAAGCCTAAAATGATAAAGGCAATGACAGTAATGACCTTGACCAATGCAAGCCAAAATTCAGACTCGGCAAACCATCGGGTTGAGCTCATATTTAAGCCAAAGACTACCGCTGCAAAGATAATTGTCCATAGCCACATGGAAATATCAGGAAACCATTCTTGCATGAGTAGTGCAGCAGCAGTAAATTCTGTGCCTAATGTTGCAGCCCAAGTGAGCCAATAGAGCCAAGTGATTGTATAGCCAGTGCCTGGACCAATGTATTTGTTGGCATAGCTACCAAAAGAGCCTGATTCGGGCATGTGTACCGCAAGTTCACCTAAACAAAGCATGACCATGTAAGCAATGATGCCACCAAGGATATAGGAAATGATTGCGCCAACAGGACCAGTTTGAGCAATGACTTCACCAGAACCTAAAAACAAGCCTGTACCAATAGCACCGCCGAGTGAGATCATCACCAAATGACGAGTACTCATTGCACGTTTTAACGGTGCAGAGGAAGATGACTGTACAGCATCCTGCTGAGAGTGTGGAGATTGCATAATAAGAAAGTTAACAACGTGAAGCGGGTTATTGTAGTGATATTATGAAATAGTGCAATTGAGAAATGATGGAAATAAAATTGAGGATGATTTTTATAATAAAGATAAAGCAGAATATGGCGTCCCTACGGGGATTCGAACCCCGGTTACCGCCGTGAAAGGGCGATGTCCTAGGCCTCTAGACGATAGGGACGTTTAGAAGATGGCGCTATAATATGGATATTTAATGGGGCTGTCAAACAAGAAATTGGATTTTTTATAGCATTGTGAATCGATTGGATGAAAAATAGCAAATTAAGATAAAAAGAACATAATTTTTATAGAAAACAGGGGCAAATATTTACCCCTGAATAATTGAATAGACGTTCTACGCACAGTTTTTAACGTATCTGTATTTGATCTTTATAAATCTTCAAATTATTTTTTAGGATGATATAACCAATAGTAACTTGCATAACAGGCTGCCATAAAGATTAAGCAACCAATGAAACCTGAAAGCATTTCAGGGTCTGCAGCCATACTTAACCCCGTAACTGTACAGGCAACAAAGCCGAGAATGGGCACAAGTGGGAATAATGGTGTTTTAAATTTCAATTCGGCAAGAGTATGACCTTCACGCAACCATTTACGTCGGAAATTAAATTGACTCCAGCAAATACTCATCCACACAATGACCATGGTGAATGCTGCAACACCCAGTAGATTTTTAAAGATCACATCTGCGCCAAATTGTTCAGAGAGTAATCCTGGTAAACCACCAATCATGGTTACTAAAATAGCAATAACAGGGGTACCTGATTTGGTCAATTTAGAGAAAACGCGGGGTAATTGTTTTTGAACTGAGAGTGCCCACATCATGCGTGATGCAGCATAAAGCCCTGAGTTTGCAGTAGAAAGTAATGCCGTGATAATTACAAAACGAATAATATCTTCTGCATAAGGAATACCAATTAGATTAAAAACAGAAACAAATGGACTGCTACTTAAACCGCTGCCATGTGAGGCATTGAGTCCCGCATCTTGGTAGGGAAGTAAAGCACTAATGACAATAATAGTGCCGACAAAGAAAATCATCAAACGCCATACCGCAGCATGAATTGCTTTAGGTACATTCTTTTCAGGATTTTCGGTTTCACCTGCGGCAATCCCAATCATTTCTGTGCCATTAAATGCAAAATTAACAATTAACATAGTGGCAAAAATTGGAAATAAACCGTTGGGAAACCAACCATGCGAAGTCAAATTGCTGAACAGTGGTGCAGAGGTGTAGCCTTCAAAACCAACGAATCCAAAAATAGCAGCAAGTCCAAGCAGGATAAAGATCAGCACCGTACTGACTTTGACAAAAGATAGCCAAAATTCAGATTCGGCAAAAAAACGAGTTGATGATAGATTGGAAACCAATACTGCAATAATAAAAACGAGTGTCCATAGCCAAATAGACGTGCTTGGAAACCATTCCTGCATCAGTAAAGCGGCTGCGGTAAACTCCGTACCGAGGGTCGCTGACCATCCTAACCAATACATCCACGACACCATATAACCTGTGCCTGGTCCAATATTCTTAGTCGCAAATGCACCAAATGAACCGGTAACAGGATTATTTACAGCCAGTTCACCGAGGCACAGCATCACCATATAGGCGATTAGACCACCAATAATATAGGAAATAATGGCACCGATCGGGCCTGCCTGAGAGATCACTTGACCTGAGCTAAGAAATAGCCCTGTACCAATGGCACCACCGAGGGACAGCATAATTAAATGCCGTTTAGTCATTGTTCTTTTCAGATGGACTGATGTTCCATCAGCAGGATGATGCTGAGATGGCTGTGAAGATTGCATAATGATGATGGCGATAATTTTAAAATTGTATTTTAGAATATAATGTGAAAATTCACAAAATACTTCACAAATACATTTGAATATTTTATCAATGTATGAGAAATCAGAATAAAACTTGAAAATGCATTTTAAATCGAACAGTATTTGTTAGACTGCTCATAAGTGAATTGTTGGAATAGCACGTGTTGCCATTTAAACTTTGGGTCGATGCAGATGCATTGCCAAAAATTCTTCGTGAGGTGATTATTCGTGCCTCAGATCGCTATCAATTGGAAGTGACCTTTGTTGCTAATCAACCTGTTGGAATTACACCATCAATACGGATTAATTCTTTACAAGTCATGCAAGGTTCAGATCAGGCAGACAAAGAAATTATTGAGCGTATGAAAGCGAATGACATTGTCATGACGCAAGATATTCCGCTTGCGGCTCAAGTGATTGAGAAAGGTGGGATCGCGATTCATCCTCGTGGTGAAATCTATACTGAAGCCAATATTAAAGCGCGTTTGCATTTGCGTGATTTTATGGAAACGCTTCGTGGTGCAGGTGTGCAAACTGGTGGACCACCACCGATTTCTGAACGTGATAAACGTGAATTTTCAAGTAGTCTTGATCAGACCATTATGAAGCAGAAACGTAAAACAGCGTAATGTTCGTTGTGGATTTTTTTCAAAGAGCCATTCACCAATTAATGTATATGTAAGAAACAACAGCATCGTTTTGATGTTGTTTTTGTCATTGGAAATAAAATGTCTGCGCAAAATCCTGTTTCACAAAGTAATATCATGCTGACTTATGGTTTGTTGGTGTTTATTTGGGCAACAACGCCACTTGCTATTGTGTGGAGTGTGCAAGATTTACATTTAATGTGGGCATTGGTCATTCGATTTTTTCTTGCATTACCTATTGCACTTGCCTTGCTGTGGTTGCTAAAAATTCATTTTCCCTTCGATAAAGTCGCGTTACATAGTTATGTAGCGGGTTCTTTTAGTCTAATGGGTTCGCAATTTTTTACTTACCTTGCAACCAATTATTTAAGCTCAGGCATTATTGCGTTGATGTTTGGTTTGTCACCTATTATGGCGGGTTTAATTGGACGTTTTGGCTTTCAGCAAAAACTACACCGCTTGCAATGGTTCGGCATGTCCGTATCTGTTTGCGGTCTTGCTGTGATTTGTATGAGTAGTGGTGCAGGACAGCATGTACATCCGATTGGAATCGCTTTAATGCTAATGAGTGTATTTACCTATTGTTTGTCGATTTTTTGGGTGAAAAAAGTCAATGCAACAGTTGAGCCTATGGCGCAAGCAACAGGTTCAATTTTAGTATCAACAGGGGTTGCAATCGCATTATTGCCCTTTATTTGGCAGTATGCTCCGACGCATATTCCTGAAACCAAATCATTACTTGCACTGCTTTATACGGTGATTATGGCATCTCTAATTGCGATGTTCTGTTATTTTAAGCTGGTACAAAATATTAAAGCGACGACATTATCATTGACCACAGTGATGACACCTATGTTGGCGATGTTATTTGGTTCAATGTTAAATAATGAAAAACCATCTGCGATGGTATTTGTTGGAGCAGGTATTTTGTTGTCAGGTTTATTTTTATATTTTTATAAAGACTTTAAAGCGAATCGAATATTGGCCGAAAAGTTAAAACATATAGATCATCAGTCATGATGTTGATTATAGCGTTAAGATTATACAGAACGAATGGATACTTGAAATAGTCCATTTTTCATACCATTCGTTCTGCTATTTTTATTTAAAATAATTAAATTGTTTATAAATGAATTTGTTGTGCTTATTTTTTAATCACACCTTCAAATAATAAGCTCAACTTGTTTCAATTTGTTGATTTTTAATGCATTGTGATAATTTCACCTTATCCTGTGGATGAAGTGTAACAAAGTATGCACCAATTCGATAACTCCCTTCATGATGAGGTTCAGAATAAGCGACTTGCGCAATGGCAGCAATATGAAAAAAGTTTTCAGGATGGCTGAGTGTGACGTGTAAATAAGCGCCTTGTTTGACAGATGTATTGCTGTGAAAACTAAAACCACTCTCTGAAAAATTTACATGTTGAGGACTAGGTAACATACTTTGTACAATCGAATCGTACAAAGAACCAGTGATGAGGTTTAATTTTTGATTAAATAAGGATAATATTCGAGCAATTTGTTGATCTTTTTCACTTAATTGTTCCAATTCGTATTGAATCGCATGATCAAATTGATCTAATTCTGCAAGTAGTAGAAAATAGCGCGGTAATACAAAATTAGGATCGTATGGATCGTTAAGTGCAACTTCCTCAGCAATGACCTGATAGTTGATTCTTAATGCAGCATCGATTCGAGACATAACACGACGCTCGTTTCCATCATTTTGATGCTGTAACGTTTCCATAAAAACACCTCGGACTGGATGGTATGTTTAAACCAATCTCACTGTATATAGGGTTGAGATATACTCGCGCTCGGCGTAGCAATCACTTTATTTCTTTTATCGCTCTCGTATCCATGATCGGTCTGACCCTTGGGGTCGCTGTACTGATTACAGTTTTATCTGTTATGAATGGTTTTGACCGTGAGCTAAAAAACCGTGTCTTAGGTATGGTACCCCAAGCTACTGTTTCCTCAACACAAATATTAACAGACTGGCCCGTACTTGCAAAGAAAATTGAACAGCATGAACATGTCGCTGGCGTTGCTCCTTTTACCCAATTACAGGGGATGTTGACAGCACAAGGCACTGTTGCGGGGATTATGGTCACGGGGATTGAGCCTAAATACGAAAAGAATGTTTCAATTATTCAGCAACACATGGTTGAAGGAAGCATTGATAAGCTACAAAAAGGTGAATACGGCATCGTTTTGGGTAAGCAAATGACGGATGGATTGGGTTTAAGACTCAATGACAGCGTCACGTTGGTTTTGCCTGAAGCAACACCATCACCTGCAGGTGTTGTACCCCGATTTAAACGATTTAAAATTGTTGGTATTTTTAGTATTGGTGCAGAAGTTGATTCAAGTTTAGGTTATATCGCACTCAATGATGCTTCTACATTACTTCGACTACCTGATGGTGCACAAGGCATTCGAATGAAATTGGATGACATTTTCCTTGCACCACAAATTTCCAATGAAATTGTTCGTGACTTAAATCAATCGGGTCGTGGCAATTTTTATGCCTCTGATTGGACGTATACCCACGGTAATCTGTTTAGTGCTATTCAGATGGAAAAAACCATGGTTGCATTGTTACTCGTGCTGATTGTGATTGTTGCTGCATTTAATATCGTATCTTCACTAGTGATGGTCGTCACAGATAAGAAGGCTGATATTGCAATTTTGCGTACCCTTGGTGCTTCACCGAAAACCATTACTCAAATTTTTATGGTGCAAGGTACTGTAATTGGAGTGGTCGGTACAATCATGGGAACAATTTTGGGCATTACACTTGCATTAACAGTCAGTGATTTGGTCGGATGGGTGAGTACGGCATTTGGTCTGCATTTATTTGATGCCTATTTTATTAACTATTTACCCTCGTATTTGAAATGGCAAGATGTTGTGAAAATTGTCGTATTATCACTTGGCTTAAGCTTTATTGCGACCATTTACCCTGCATACCGTGCTGCGAAAATTCAACCTGCTGAGGCATTACGTTATGAGTAAATTGGTGCTTGAGGCAAAAGATATTTATAAATCCTTCAATGAAGGTAAAAACAATGTCGATGTGATTAAAGGTTTATCGCTTGCTATTGAACAAGGTGAATTTGTTTCAATTGTTGGTTCATCAGGTTCAGGTAAAAGTACGCTATTGCATATTTTGGGTGGACTCGATTTACCTACTCAGGGCAGCATTTTGTTGAATGGCAGACGCTTTGATCAATTGGGCGAAGCTGAGCGAGGTTTTCTACGAAATCAACATTTAGGTTTTGTTTATCAATTCCATCATTTATTGCCTGAGTTTACGGCACTTGAAAATGTGGCAATGCCGTTGATGTTGCGTAAAGATATGATCTTTAAAGAAGCCAAACAAAGAGCAGAATATTTGCTTGAACGTGTTGGTTTAAGTCATCGTCTGACTCATCAACCTGGTGAGTTATCAGGTGGTGAACGACAACGTGTGGCTTTGGCTCGTGCTTTGGTGACTCGCCCACAATTGATGCTTGCTGATGAACCAACAGGAAATTTAGACCGTAATACAGCAGTAGGTATTTTTGAATTACTTGCCGATTTACGTAAAGAACTCAATATGGCAATGTTGATTGTGACGCATGATGAACAACTTGCTAAACAAGCCGATCGAGTTTTGCATATGCAAGATGGTTTATGGGTCTAATCAACTATATTCTTGGTCAATAATCCGATAGCGAACCTTGTTAGAGCTCATGTAAATGGGCTTTAATAGTTTTATAAGAATAAAAATTGAAGATCATTATGTCTTTTTTACTGCTTTTGTTAGGGTGGATTGTCGGAATTTTGACAATAGGCAATATTTTTCCTAGCACTTTTCAATCGACTGTTTCTTTTGTTGCTGCTGTGGCTTTTTTCTTGAGTGGCATTGGTTTATTACTGCCTTTTTTTAAAGCCAAAATGAGTTACTCTCCAATTTATCGCAGTATTTTTGGGATATTACTTAGCTTAAGTGGTTTTTTTGCGGGGCATTTTTATGCTAATACTCAATTAGATCAGCGGCTTGCTAAACGAGTCATGCACATTGAACAAGTTGATGCCATTGTCTATATTTCACAGATCAGTCAGTGGGTATTGGATGATCCTTCAGGTGCGAAAATTCGTCAAAAAGCCGTTGTGCTCAATCAAGCACACTCACCGATGTTATGGACACTCAATATTAAGGAAGAATTACCATATGCCAATATGTTGCCGGGGCACTATTATCAGGTCAGTGGTAAAGTTCGACCTGCACATAGTTATGCGGTTCCCGGTGTATTTGATGCTGAAAAATGGATGCTACAAGACAATGTGATGGCAACGTTGCAGGTTAAAACAATTCAACCCGTCACAGCAAATGAAGTATCCAATCTTGGCTATAATTTTCAGCAGTTTATAGAAAAGCAAGCGAGCTGGAATGCACGCTTAAAACTTGCGGTTGAGCAAAAGCGCTTTGATTTTCGTGACTATTTATCTCGGCAACCTTTTCAGCAAAAAGGCTTATTGCTTGCCTTGCTGACAGGTGATGAAAGTCTACTATCCAAAGAAACACAACAAATGTTTAAACGCTTGGGGATATCGCACTTATTGGCGATTTCAGGACCGCATGTGTTGATTTTTGCCGTACTTTTTTGTTTTGTAATCAATTTATTGATTAAGCGTTTTAAACCTCAGATTTATCTGAAAATCCCACGACCCTATTTAATGCTTTTACCCTTTGTACTGTGTGTTTGGTTATACACGGCTTTTGTTGGTTTTGAGATCCCGGCACTGCGCACATTATTGACCGTAATATTGATCAGCACCATTATTTTATTGCAACAACGTATGCGAGCATCGAGTATTTTAGTCTTAAGTGCGGCTTTATTATTACTCTTTGACCCATTTAGTATTTTATCCGCTGCATTTTGGCTTTCTTATGGCGCATGTTTTATTCTAATTCGGGTTTATCAAACCATTCAGCAAAAAAGCGAGGCTGCAACTGAACATGAACAGGTTCAAACTTGGCGTGATAAAACTGTTTTGTGGCTAAAAGTACTGGTTGAATCGCAATGGAAAATTTTTATTGCGTTATTTCCTTTAGTGATTCTTATTTTTCAGCAAGTGTCATGGGCTGCACCTTTTGCAAATTTAATTGCTATTCCAATCATTGGTGCGTTGATTGTTCCCATTGAGGTGATAGGTGCATTTTTATGGCTACTGTTTGAACCATTAGGTATGTTATTTTTTCAGCTTGCAGATGCCTGCTTAAGACTATTGCTGTGGATGTTGGGGTGTTTAGACAGTTTAATGGCATCGAGCTTACATTGGTTTGCCATGACACCGATGCTGATTTTTATGCTTTCACTTTCAGTGCTGATGATTTTTTTACCACGTGGCGTGATCCCAAAGGGTTGGGCTGTGCTATGTGTCGTACCAATACTGTTGGGGGTGAAACATGATGATGCATTTCGCTTAAATATCTTGGATGTTGGTCAGGGGCAAGCCATTTATTTACACATGCCTAAGCATAATATGTTGATTGATACTGGTGGAAATTATGATGAAAGTAAGTTCAGTGTTGGACAGCAAATTATTATTCCGTATTTGATGCAACAAGGCGTTAAACATTTGGACAGTGTTTTATTGACACATTTAGATCAAGATCATAGTGGTGCATTTAGCCGTGTCGCAGAAGAAATAAAAATAGATCAGGTTGTTTCCAATCAAAAAGATCAACGCTTTGATGGCTATCCTTTTGAATATTGCCATGCAGGGCAGGTCTGGCAATATGGTCAGGTGAAAATAGAAGTATTGTCGCCACAATCTGCCGATTTAAACCAAGTTGCCAATAATCAAAATGAATTGTCATGCGTTCTATATATTCAAGCACTACAAGTTGGAAAAGGATATAAGAGTTTTTTACTCATGGGAGATGCAGGATGGGAAGCGGAGTATCAAATTTTACAACGCTATCCGCATTTGAATGTCGATGTTTTAGTTTTGGGACATCATGGTAGTCAGTACAGTTCATCCTTTGCATTTTTAAAACAGTTTCATCCTAAACTTGTGATTGCATCGGCAGGCTTTGGTAATCGCTATCATCATCCTAGTCCAATTACACTCGCTCGTTTACAGGCACTTAAAATTCCACTACTCACAACTATTGATCAGGGGACAATTCAGTTCCAGTTAGACCATAACCATGAGATGCAAATACGTGAATTTAGGTCAGAAAAGACGTGGCTTAGACGTTGAAAATACACGATACACAAATTGATTTTAAAATTGAAAAAATAGATAAGCAGAATAATCTATTCTGCAGAATCTATCTCTAAAGTATTTTGCTGATTCATCAAATTTTCTGTACGGATTTTCTCAATCAGTTGCATTGCCTCTTTATGTGGCAAATTATATAAACGTCTTAATTCAGGATGTGCTTTGAAACGTTTATAACTCCAATGATAATGCTCAGGATAGCGTTCAATAAGATGTTCTAGTGTTTGATGAATCACGTGTGTGCCATGTTCAGCAGAACCTTGGTAAATATCTTCAGAAATAGGTTCAATGAATAAATCAAACTGATCAGAATCCTCACAGCGGATGGCATAGAGTAAGACCGTTCGTGCTTTGGTTTTTTGAATCAACTTAGCACTTAGACTGCTTGAAGCAAGAGGAATACCAAAATAGTCAACCATATCGCCACCAACATGTGGGGTATGGTCAGGGAGAATAACAGTTGTACCGCCTTGCTTTAAAGCTTTAAAAATTTGACGAACACCTGATTCATCCGTGGGAACCAAATGGGCTTGTTCACGACTACGTGCAGCTTTGACAAATGCATCGGCATCTTCATTCTTAATAGGTTTATACATAATGGTCATTTGGGTGTATTGAGCAACCCATGCATTCATAATTTCCCATGTGCCAAAATGTGGAACAATTAACACCAAGCCTTTGCCTTGAGCTAAAGCTTCATGAAAATAAGATTCCCCCTGAATTTTTCGAATACGTGAGATATTTTTTGTACTTGAACTGCCCCAAATAGCAAAAAATTCAAAGTAGGACTGTAATTCGTTACGAATTGCAGCTTGAGTAATGTATTCACGCTGTTGGCGGTTGTATTGAGGAAGGCAAATTTCAATGTTGAGCCGAATCGTTTTTGAGGTTTTTGTCGAATGAACAATATTGACGAAGCCTGCCAACATACGTGCAAAAAGACGTGAGAAACGAATTGAACGCTGACCTAAAAAATGAAGAAGGCGGGTCGTAGTTGAATTTGTTTTATGAGTCATATTCTTTCGGTAAGTTGTACTTATATTAAAGACTAGCGTAATTTGAAAATAATTATAAGTTAATTTTGGCAGATTAGACAGATTATGCACATTCGTTGTATATAATGTTGTCTTAAAATTTTTATCTGGATTGAGTCTATGTCCGATTGGCCACCGAAACCACAAAATGACAATATAAATCAGCCCCAAACATCAGGGCAGCAAACAAGCGGGCAAGAATGGCAAATTCTAGAAAAAGTCGTGCTTGCATCTGTGGAAGAACAGCGTCGCAGTCGTAAATGGGGAATTGTTTTTAAAGGATTAACTTTCCTTTATATCTTTATCGTGCTTGGTATGATGATGAAGAGTTGTTATTTTTCAGGCGGTGAAGACGGTCTGAGTACAAGTGATACACATCTTGGTGTGGTTAATATTGTCGGTACAATTGAGTCAAGTAGTCAGGGTGTCAACAGTGAAGATACCATTAAATCACTAAAAAAAGCCTTTGCGACTACAAGCAGTAAAGCCGTGGTGTTGAATATTAACTCACCGGGCGGTTCGCCTGTGCAGTCCGATGATATTTGGCAAGAAATTCGTTACCAAAAACAACAGCATCCTGAAAAGAAAGTCTATGCTGTAGTTGGTGATATGGGGGCGTCAGGTGCTTATTATATTGCTTCGGCAGCCGATGAAATCTGGGTCAATCCTTCAAGCTTGATTGGTTCAATTGGTGTGATTATGCCGAACTATGGTGTCAGTGGCTTAGCACAAAAGTTGGGTGTTGAAGATCGTACGATGACATCAGGCAATAATAAAGACATTCTTAGTATGACTAAGCCTGTCAATCCTGAGCAAAAAGCACATATTCAAGCTTTATTGGACAACGTTCATAGTCACTTTATTCAAGCTGTGAAAGATGGGCGTGGTACAAAATTGAAATCAAAAGATCCTGCTATTTTTTCAGGGCTATTTTGGACAGGTGAGCAAGCGATTGAACTGGGTATTGCTGATAAAAAGGGTAATATCGAAACATTAAAACGTGAGCTGAAAATCAATAAAACGGTTAACTATACAATTGAACATAGCCCATTTGATAGTGTACTTGGTCGTATGGGGGCTCAAGTGGGGCAAGGGATTGGTGAGGCTGTTGGACAAACTGTTGGTTTGAATCAGAATGATGTGAAAATGCAGTAAAGCTATTGCGGGAGCAAAAACTTCCGCAATTTTTTTTGCTTTAATATTTGAGTGATCTATGTGTTCAATGAAGACTGTAATGTAAAAAGATGGATGAAGAGATTAAAAATATGAGTCATAAGCCTTTAATTCATTTTGCACATGCCAATGGTGTGCCTGCACTTGTTTACAGTAAATTATTTGATTTATTGAAAGAACAATATGATGTGATTTATACACCAATTATTGGTTCTGATCATCGTTATCCAATTACAAACGGTTGGACGTGTTTGGCAGATCAAGTGATTGATAGTATTGTACAGCAAGCTCAGGGTCGTAAAGTTATTGCACTTGGTCATTCTTTAGGGGCTGTTTTGTCTTTGTTGGCTTCTAATAAAAGACCTGAACTATTTGAACAGGTTATTTTACTCGACCCTCCATTGATTGTGGGCAAAGCCTCATTTGTAATGATGTTGATGAAATATTTGCACCCCAAAATGTTAGATAAAATTACTCCTGCAGGTTTAAGTGCTAAACGCCGTGATCATTGGGATTCACATGAGCAAGCGGCTGAATTATTGCGTCCAAAAGGTTTTTATCAATTGTTTGATGAAACCTGTTTTCAAGACTATATCAAATATGCACTAACGGAAGATCCTAGGCGAGGTGGGGTTGAATTGACCATTTCACGTGATGATGAAGTTAAAATTTTTAGAACCAATTCGACTCTATATTGGCTTCTAATGCCAAAGCCTAAAGTCCCAACGATTTTGGTTTCTGGAAAAGACAGTCCTTTTATTAAGCAGAAATTGCCTCAGGTAATCAAAAAGAAACTTGGTATTCCTTATGTAGTAATGCAAGGAGGACATATGTTTCCTTTAGAGTATCCGATTGAAACGGTTGAATTGGTTAAAGCATTAATTCAAAATAAATGATTATTTAAGGATATGTTGAATGAGTTTATTCAATAATTTAAAAATAAATAATGATATTTTTTCAGGGATTTTTCCATTTTTGCCTCAACAGATAATTGTTACTGAATTTGATTTAGAAAATGATATCTGTTTCGCTGAAACAAATAGAGTTAGAAAGCTAGTGAGTTTTGCAGCGAATGTGTTGTGATTTATGAAAAATTCTAATGGATAAAAATTGGTTCTGATGTAGCGTTCTTTCCCGCAAGGAGCTTCTCAAAAAGCTTTTCAAATGTCGTTTTTTTAGTTCCGAAATTTGTCAGAATTGCCTAAAAAAGAATTAAATGTATTTATAAGACTTTTTTATTTGGAAATAACTGTACAAAAACCCTGATTAAAAATCAGGGTTTTATGCAATTTACTTTAGCTTAAGCACTTTTTTCAACTGAAATATTCAAAGGTGCTACTTCTGGTCGAGGAAGGCTACGCTGCCATGCAGAACCATAACGGGTATATTGTGGTGGAACTACAATTTCTGTTTTCAAATCATCCGCTGCTGTACGTGCCCAGAACGGGTCTTTTAACATTTCTCGTCCAACAAGAACAATATCTGCACGCCCATTTTGTAAAATTTCTTCTGCTTGACGACCTGTTTCAATAAGACCTACAGCACCTGTCATAATCTTGAGTTCTTTACGTAACAATTCAGCAGCAGGTACTTGATAATTCGGGTAAGTATTGACTGGAACCATCGCAATACCGCCTGATGAACAATCAATAAGATCAATATCCTGTTCTTTCATCCATTGTGCATAAACTAGAAAATCTTCTAATGTATTACCACCTTTAACATAATCGGTTGAAGAAATTCGTAAGAATAATGGACCATCCCATTCACAACGCACAGCATCAATCACTTCTCGAACGATACGATAGCGATTTTCATGACTCCCACCATACAGATCAGTACGTTTATTTGCGAGTGGCGATAAAAACTCATTGAGCAAATAACCATGCGCACAGTGAATTTCGATGACATCAAAGCCAGCTTTTTTTGCTCTCGCTGCGCCTAAACGAAACGCTTCAACTACTTCCTGAATTTGTTCAATATTCATTTCTTGTGGAACACGTGATTCAGCCGTAAAAGGAATGGCAGAAGGTGCAATAGAGGGTAAATCAATTCCTAGTTGACGACCCGCATGACCGAGTTGAGCACCTGCTTTCGCACCAAAACGTTGAATTACTTCAATCACGCGACTTAAACCTTCGACATGATGATCATCCCAAATACCAATATCACCCGGACCGATTGGACCATTGGGTAATACGGAAGCAGTTTCCAGCATGATCAGACCTGCACCACCTAAAGCACGTGCACCATAGTGAACAATGTGAAAGTCAGTGATGTAGCCATCTACTGTTGCTGAGTGCATGCACATTGGAGACATTGCAATTCTGTTTTTAAATACAGTATTTCGGATGGTAATGGGGTGAAATAAAAGAGCTGACATTGTTTTCCTAATAGAGTTTGTATTTGACTGCAATAATGGTACATACTAATAAAAATTGTTTATACGCTAAAAATATTCCACTACTTACCAAAAGGTAACCATAAATTATTATGACCAAACTTCGTAACTACGATTCTGCACCCGGATGCTCAATGGAAGCTGCTTTACATATCCTTGGCGGGAAATGGAAAGGGGTTATTCTATTTCATCTTTTTAAAGATGGAACTTTACGCTTTAGTGAACTACAGCGTCATTTGGTCAGTATTAATCAAAGATTGCTTACTAAACAATTACGTGAGTTAGAAGAAGATGGTTTGGTGATTCGGAAGGTGTATCCAGTTGTCCCGCCAAAAGTGGAATACTCACTAAGTGAAGAGGGGAAAGAATTGCATCACTTGATTTTGGAGCTAAGTCTTTGGGGAAGAAAATGGCTTGAGCGAAGAGGGTTAAAAACTGCAATTGATGAAGATTTAGATGCATTAAAAATTTGATTTAAAGACTTAAAAAGCAAAGTTTATAGATATTTTGCTTTGTATAACTGCTTTATAAACTCTTAAAAAATTCTAAAACTAATAGAATGCACCGTATAGGAAATAAGCTATATTCGTTTAATTATTTCAATAAGTTATAATTTATAAAACCGCTTGGTTTAAATAAATGGGCTGTTTTAAGTGACATTTCATTATTCAACCTATTCCATAAAAAACGCATCCTAAGATGCGTTTTTATTGATAATAGAATCTTAAAACTGACAAAACTGAATAGGTTTATCGAGTTTTTGACCTTTGTAGTGAACGTCACCATTGTCTAAATGCTGAATCGTACCATTACAAATCCATTCAATGGCTTGAGGATAAATTAAATGCTCAAGTACATGAATGCGATTACTGAGAGTTTCTTCAGTATCATGTAAGCCCACTTTTAACACACCTTGTGTTAAAGCCTGACCTGCATCGAGTTCAGTAGTTACATAATGTACAGTACAACCATGCAACACATCGCCAGTATTTAACACACGTTGATGGGTATGCATACCTTTGTAATTTGGTAAGAGAGAAGGGTGAATATTCACCATTTTACCTTGCCAAGATTGTACAAATGAAGCACTTAAAATACGCATGAAACCTGCAAGAATCACTAAATCAATATCCCAATCAAGCAATTGTTGATGCATTACAGCATCAAATGATTCACGATTTGGATATTTTTTATGCTCAATAATTGCAGTGGCAATACCTGCCTGCTTCGCACGTTTTAAAGCATAGGCTTCAGGCTTATTGGAAATAACACCGACAATTTTCCCTGAAAGATTGGCATCAATCAGGGCTTGTAGGTTACTTCCACTGCCTGAAACGAGGACAGCAATTTTAATCATTTTCTTGACTTAGGCTTATGCAAAAATCACACGGATTTTTTCATCAGCACCTTCAACAGATTCAGCATTGTCAACAATGTGACCCATTGCCCATGCTTTTTCGCCAAGTGTTGTTAAAAGTTCAACAGTTTTATCAGCTTCAGTTGCATCCACAACAAGAACCATGCCTACGCCACAGTTAAATGTGCGATACATTTCGAACTGTTCAACACCACCTTCTTTTTGAAGAAGTTGGAATAATGTTGGCCATTCCCAAGAAGATTCATTGACAATTGCTTGAGCGCCATTTGGCAGTACACGAGGTAAGTTACCTGGTAAACCGCCACCTGTGATGTGCGCCATTGCATGAACATCTACATGTTTAAGCAACTCAAGAATAGATTTTACATAAATGCGAGTAGGTTCCATTGCAACATCTGCAAGTGGGCGACCATCAACGATTTGTGTAAGGTCGACGTTTTTCACGTCTAGAATTTTGCGAAGTAAAGAGTAGCCATTTGAGTGTGCGCCTGAAGAAGCTACACCAATCAATACGTCACCTGATTTTACTTTAGTACCATCAATAATTTTGCTTTGCTCAACGACACCTACGCAGAAACCTGCAAGATCGTAGTCTTCGCCTTCATACATACCTGGCATTTCAGCAGTTTCACCACCGACCAATGCACAACCTGCAAGTTCACAACCCGCACCAATTCCTGTTACGACATTGGCAGCAACATCGACATTTAGGTGACCTGTTGCATAGTAGTCTAAGAAGAATAATGGTTCAGCACCACATACAAGTAGATCATTTACACACATTGCAACCAAGTCTTGACCAATTGTGTCATGACGGTTTAAGTTAAGTGCTAAACGTAATTTTGTACCGACACCATCTGTACCAGATACAAGAACAGGTTCTTCATAACCTTTTGGGATTTTACACAGTGCGCCAAAGCCGCCTAGGCCGCCCATTACTTCAGGACGTTTTGTGCGTTTAGCGACTGATTTGATTCGATCGACTAATGCGTCGCCCGCTTCAATGTCGACACCTGCGTCTTTATAGCTTAAACCAGTGTTTGGGGTAGAAGATGAGTTGCTCATATTTGAAGTCTCCGCATTGGCGCGGAGATTATACCCGAATATACGAAACTCTTATGTTATTTATGCACTAAAATGCTATCTTTATTTAAATATTTTACTTTCTATAATGATTAAATCTGAAAAAGGCGTGATTAGATGCACGATCGGACTTTAAAACGAATTTTCATCCTTGCAGGCATTGCTCTGTTGCTTTGGGTTTTATATTTATTGAAACCTGTTGTTGTACCTTTTGTTGCTGCATTTTTAATTGCTTATTTATTTAGTCCAATTGTAGAAAAACTAGATCGTTTTCTACCACGTTGGTTGGCGATTTCGACTGTATTTATAGGTATTGGTGTTGTGATCACTTGGGCGATGTGGTTCCTTGTTCCCTTGGTTTGGAAACAGCTTATGTATGCCCGCGACAGTATTCCCGCAGGTATTCATTGGGTGAACTCAACGCTTTTACCTTGGGTATCCCAAACATTTAATGTTGAACACATGGAAATTGATACTGATCAGATGTCTAAGGTCATTATGGATTATGTGCAAACCAACTATAGTGTTGACAGCGTCCAATCTCTTGCACTCAAAATTGCCCAATCAGGTCTAAGCTTTATTCAACTTGGCGGCATAGTGGTGCTTATTCCTGTGATTGCCTTCTATTTTATGTTGGATTGGAACCGCATGTTGCAAAGCATGAAAGGACTCATCCCACGTCAATATAAACAAAGTACATTAAAAATTGTCAGTGAATGTCACAGTGTTTTAGGTGCATTTGTAAAAGGACAATTTTTAGTGATGATTCTCCTCGGTATTATCTATGCCGTGGGTTTGCAACTGATTGGACTTGAAGTTGGTTTAATTATTGGTATGGTTGCAGGATTATGTAGCATTATTCCTTATTTAGGTTTTGGTGTTGGAATCGTTGCTGCTGTGATTGCATGTTTTTTCCAATTTGGTATGGATCCAAAACATCTATTGATGGTGTTGGCTGTATTTGGGGTTGGACAACTTGTTGAAGGTTATATTTTACAACCATTTTTATTGGGCGATAAAATTGGCTTATCTCCAGTTGCCGTGGTCTTTGCTGTACTTGCAGGTGCACAGCTAGGTGGTTTTGTTGGAATGCTTATTGCACTTCCAGTTGCCGCTGTCATTGTTGTACTACTCAAGCATGTTCGTGAGTATTATGAAAAAACGCCATTTTTTCAGTCTGAACCGACAACAGTCACTTTGCATAACCAAGGGACGAGTGAATTGATTTCGGTACAAAGTGAACAGCTTGACCTTGATATTGAAATTAAAAACACGCAAGATACAGATGAAAAGGTAAAAACAAATCAAGATCCACTTTAAGGAATGAAATAAATATATGCGTCAATTGCAGTTGGATATAGAGCCTCAACTGGATGCTAGAATTAGTGATTTTTCTGGACCCGGATGGGGACCTGTAATTGATGCAATCCGCCAGCTTCATACAGGATTAATGGATCGGTTCTATATATATGGGGGTGCAGGTACAGGAAAGAGCCATTTACTTTCTGCAATTTGTGATTCCTATTTGGAAATAGGAAAAACGGCAATAAAAGTTTCATTGCTTGAATTACTTGATGCTCCTATTGAAGCAATTACTTCACTTGAACGCTATGATTTAGTCGCATTAGATGATATTGAGGCTATTAGTGGTGTGCCACATTGGCAAAAAGCAGTTTTTCATTTAATTAATAATAATAATGAAGGTGGTGGTCAATTAGTCTTCTCATCACGTGTAGCACCTATCGAATTAAAACTTGAATTACCCGATTTACAATCTCGATTAACCCAAGCAGTAAGTGTAAAAGTGCCAGCTGGTCATTCACATGCAGATCGTCAAGCACTCTTAAATTCAGTATTGGTTCGTAGGGGTGTACATTTTGACCCACAGATAACGGAATATTTGCTATTACATGGACCACATCAAACCAGTACACTGTTGCAATCGGTTGATCGTTTAGAAAAATTACTTAAGGGTGAAAAGACAAGACTGTCAAATGCAACCTTAAAACAAATCTATGCCTTGATTGATGAATACAGACAGTAATTAAAAATTCTTGAGAATTTTATTGAGCTGTGACAAAGTACGCGAAAAGGATTAAAGCCTGTTTTTTGGGCTGCGACGCAAATAATTAAAATAAACCAAGGAGACGATAATGCTCAAACGGGGCATAAGCTTAGGATTATTGTGTATTACAGGGCATGCTTATAGTGCAAATATTACGGTCAATACAACAGAAGATGTTGTAAAGGCGGATGCACAATGTTCTTTACGTGAAGCAATTACATATATCAATCAGGGGATGCCTGAGGCGGGATATAATGGTTGCGGTGGTAAAGATGCATCAAGCATCATTGAATTGGTCGGAAAGTCAGAATATAAAATCAATAGTCAATTGACGATTTCTAAGCCTCTCTTAATTAAATCTGTCTATGAAAATGCAGCTATAGATTCACTTTTAGGTAAAAATAATGCTGTTATTAAAATGGCAGGTAAAGATCGTATTTTTTTGATTGACCGTACGCTCGCACCAAATTTCGATCAAGTGACAGATAAAGACAGTCTAATTACAGCTTCATTGAATGAAATTACTTTAAATGGTTGTGATCAGGACAGTTGTGCAGATCAAGGCGGCTTGATTTTTAACAAAGAAAATATATTGCTGCAATATGCTCAGTTATTGAATGGTAAGGCACGACAAGGTGGTGCAATTTATAACGCAGGTGCATACACGGAAAGTAAGCCATTAAGTAGCGTTGGAGTCACAAACTCATTACTTCGCGGCAATACTGCAAATCAAGGTGGTGTGATCTATAGTGTCATGCCACAGTTTATTGTAACGAATTCAGTAGTTCGTGATAATGAAGTAACGAATGCAGATGGAAGCCTTTTTGAAAGTGAACAGGCTTTTGATGAAAAGACGAGTAATAACATTGGCACGACCTCAGGGCGTGGCATGATTAATACAACTATGTTTAGTAATAAAGGCTATACCATCAAAGTCATGGATGGAATGATGGTCAATAACATTACGATGGTCATGAACACGAAAGGCTTAATTATAAATGCACCATTTAAAAATGCTTACGTAGTAAATAGTATTTTGGCTAAAAATGGTACAGAAGATTGTCGTGTTATTGCGGGTGCTGAAGCCAATAAAATTAGTAATAACCTTTACTCAGTGGGCTGTGCAGGCAGTGCATCACAACTGATTGGCACGGCAAATTTAATTGCTGGCACGAGTGTCGAAGGTAAGTGTGATGTCAATTCAGATGGCTTACTGTGTCCTTTTGCTGAGTCAGACAAAACGATTTTAGGTTATTTTAGACCGCGCTTATTGACTAACTACACAACATTAGCGGATTCATTGATTGTCAATAAAGGACCTCAAACGGGTAGTGATTTGATGTCTTGTATTACTGCCGATCAACGTGGTTTATCAAGACCAGGTAGTGTTGAGCTATGTGATCGTGGTGCAATAGAGCTTGTAGTCGATAAAACAACAACTACGAGTGTTGGTAAAGATATCTTTTATGGTGAGATAGCGAAATTTACGCTAGCAGATCAATTGCAAGATGGAGACTTAATTACACCTGCACAATGTAAAGTCATTATGGGGAGTGAGCTCGATCCACAAGGTAAAACATGGTTGCCTGGTTGTCTTAAAGTTGTACAAACGAATACACCATCAAAAGGAGCTCTCAGCATAACGCAGGAAGGTGACATCACTTATGTGCCTAATGGAAATTGGCATGGTGCAGATGAATTTAATATTTTAGTGGTAACGACTACAACACGTTTCAATGATTCTAGAAATCCTTATATTGAAGTACCTGCGAAAGTCGTTCAGGATCCGCCGAATACTTTTGAAGATAAAAAAGTAAAAACATCAGGTGGAAGTACAGGTATTTTTGCACTACTTGGATTAATCGGTTTGGTTGGTTTCCGTAGGTTTAAGAAATAGTAGGAATTCAGGATGAAAAACTATAAAAAAGGAATACTCGCACTCGCAATTTTATCAACGATGTCACTGATGGCAGCTGAAGATAAAACCATTTACGTCACAACTTTTGATGATGAAGATGGGGAAAATGTTGAAAAATGCTCTTTACGAGAGGCAGTAACGGCTGCTTCTACGCATAAAGCATATGGAGGTTGTCCTGTTGGGCAAGTTGATGCTTCAATGACCAATGTCATTCAACTTGACGAGGGTGAGTATAAGCTGACACGTGAATTACAACCCAATTCATCGCTTTCAATTTTAGGTAAATTACCTGCTAATTATCGTAAAGCGGATGTATTAACAAATACATTTCCTGCAATAACTGCACTTAAAACCACGATTAGTGGACAAGGGAAGTCACGTATTTTTAATACGACAAATTTAAAAAAACCTGCTTTGAATTTAACCAATATAATTTTAAAAGATGGCTATTCTTCAGATACAGGTGGTGCTTTATATTTGGGAAGTACATCAGTACTAACTAACGTACAGATTTTAAATTCAAAAGCAAAATCTGGTGGTGCAATTTTTCTCAATGATATTGACACGGGTTTAACAATTAATCGTGGAATTATTCAGGGTAATGACGCAACCGAAGGTAGTGTCTTGGCAATGACGTGTAATGATAACCTTGTATATACAAATCGAACGATTAATATAACGGGTGTTAGTATTTTGGGGAATGGCTCAAGTAGTAGTTTAAGTACGATGACTTTCTGTGGTCAGCCAACAGCTATATTTACCGCAAATACAATTACCAATAACATTGCAAATGCACAGTCAGGTCGAATTTTTCAATTTAGCTCAAAAACACCTGAAAAAGCTATTAATCTAAGTCCGAGTGCATCTTTGGCTTTAGTGAATAATACCATTGTTAAAAATAATGCGTTTTCTACGTTATTGTATAATTCACGGGGTATTAAGTCAGTACAATACAATATTCTTGCTTTTAATGAGGGTGGTAAATCTTGTCGTTATGCAGATGGTGATGTTACAGAAGTGAAAGGGAGTAACTTCCTTAATATTTATAATGCTATAAAACTTGCAAGTGATAATGATCAATGTGAAACAGCCAAAGAACTTCTTACAGATGAAGTTAAAAAGACTTTGGTTGATGTAAGTGATGTTAACCCAGATACTGTGCTCAGTACGCTACAGACACCTACAGAATATACAGCGTTTATGCCGATGTATTTTCTTAAAAATTTAAATACAGACAAAGATCTTGTCGATATTGGTTCTACAGGATGTGCTGGAACAGATCAGCGTGGTATGACACGTATTTTAAATCGAGATACGACTGATACGAGTTGTGATCTTGGTTCTACAGAAATTCTAAGTTTAACAGCAACGGATTTGGCAACAATAAATACATCTGTTGTACCTATTATAAATAACTACCAAAAAGAATATGATACGTTTAAAGGCTTAATTGATAATAAAGAGACGAACCCTGAATATTTACCGTATTATAATATTATGATGAATAATTATAATACTTTACTTAATAATACCAAGTCAGATCAAAAATATAGAACCTTATTTATAGACCCATTTGCACTTAATTTACCTGATGAGGCTGTTCGTGCTGATGGAGGGCGCGAGATCAAGCATTTAACGACAGAAAATTATGATGTTACAGTTGAAAGTTTAGGCACAGGAAAATTGGATGAGAAAAAACAGTTTGTTGGACGAATTGATCCTGCCTTGCGCTGTGAATGGAATAAGGAACTGAAACAGGTTCTGATGTATCGTACAGATGATTTCATTACTGCAACAGGTGATAATGAGTTCTGTAAATATACTTTGACAATGAAAGGATCTAATCCTGTGAAGAGTTCAAGTGCCTACATCGTTGCGAATTTTATTAACATTGCACCAATTGCAAAAGATGCGAACTTTAACATTCAACATGGTACAGATCAAAAAATTGATATTAATTTACTCGATCAAACGAATGATGATGGGGATGGCCTAGTCAGTCAGTTGTCGAATAACCCCAATAAATCACGTTATTATTTAAATGCAGCAGGTCAAGATTTGGCAATTCGCATTTCAAGTTTGCCTGATCCTGTGGCGGTTACTGCTGAACGTAGTGGTCCATGTCCAGGTAATGATAAAAAATTAACCTGTTTAGGTGGGAAAATTACCGTACAAATCAAAAATACATTAGATCCATTTGACTATAAATTTAACTATATGGTTTATGATGCTGATGGTTTGGTTTCAAATACAGCAACGGTCACATTGAGTAATTCAGCATCTACACCAAGCGCACGTAGCGGTGGTGGTGCAACGGGTATATTAGGTCTGTTAGGGTTATTTAGTTTGATTGGTTTGCGCCGTTTTTACAGCCTAAAAAAGTCAAGAGTTAATTTTTTCCATAACTGATTTAAATAGTTATTGGGAGTTAAAGAAAGCCAATGATTTCGATCATTGGCTTTTTTATAAATTGATTTTAAGTCGGGGAAATAGAATTGTAGTGATTTTGCACAAAAGCATGTTTTTATTTGCAATTTGTTGATTTGAGCCTTATATAAAAATAATATAAATTCGTATATTGAATAAGCATTACTATGACCGCTTTGATTCCACTTGATCAGATAAATATTGATCCGGATCATCTCTTATATATTAAACGCCATCATCTTGTTCCATTACTTGATGATCAAATGCGCCTTAATCATTTTGCCGATCAAATTGTGCAAGCACAAGCTGTTGTTTTAAATGGTATTGACCCAAAGTTAAATCAGCAATTGGGGCAGGTTATTGGTCAAATTGTTACTCAATTGAACAATTCAACAAAGGTAATGAAAAATAAAAAATTTAACGTGCTACAAAAATGGTTAGGCATTGATCTTGAGTTTGGTTCAGCAAAAATTAAATATATGCAGGATCTTGATCTGTTGGTGAAGGAAGCGGGTGTTTTGTCACAACGATTACAATTGGAAATTCAGAAATCACAGACTAAGTTTTTGCAAGCCACAGGTTATCGGGAACAAATGGCAGGATATATTGTGGCTGCTTCAGAATTTTTAGATGAATATCCACAATTTATCAAAACAAGACATCCACTTGATAATTTTGCTGAGCGATTATCTAAAAAAATTAATACTTTGCAGACTTTACAGGCGAGCAATGATATTGCAATGTCGCAAATGATATTGACACAACAATTGTCTATGAGCCTACTTGACCGTTTTAAAGAGGCAGAGCAGGTACTGATTCCTGCATGGCAATATCATGTGCAACAAAGCCAGCAACATCAACAATATTCTCAGACTCAACTTGATAAAAGTCGAGAAAAGTTGATTCAAACACTGCAAGATTCTTTGGATCGAGCGACATCAAAAACTTAAGTACATCATTAAAATATAATTAGGGGGCGAAAAAATGTCAGATCAAAAGCAGAATCTTCCTGTTGAGCAGTCAATGGAACTACAACAAAGATTTGAACAACTCAGCCTTAGAGAAATGGGGTTGCAGGAAACAGATTATGCCGATGTCATGACTGCACGCAAAGAGCTTGCAGATATGAATCCGACAGCAGTTGCAGAATACGGTAAGGGGATTGCGACACGGACATCTGTATATACCGATGAGTTGTTGGGCATGGTGAAAAATAAAGACCTTGATGCTACAGGGCAAAAACTCAATGAAGTTGTACAGGTTGCGCAACAATTAAATACGTCAAGCATTTTAAATAAATCGAAGAATAGTGGTTTTTTAGGTGGTTTACTTAATAAATTTAAAGGTGCAAAGCAAAGTTTTGACCAGAATTTTAATAGTACCAAAGAGCAGATTGATACTTTAGTAAAAGAAATTGAAAGTTCGCAAAATGGTTTAAAAACGCGTGTTGGTACACTCGATAAAATGTTTGATGGTGTACAAGATGAGTATAAACAACTCGGAATTTATGCTGCTGCGGGTAAATTGAAACAGCAGGAAATTCAACAGGAAATTACGGCATTAACGGCTCAAGAGCAAGATCAGCAGACAGGGCAAAAAATTTATGACCTAAATCACTTAGCCAATAATTTGGAAAAACGAGTGAGTGATTTATTGATTCTACAACAATCTGCGATGCAAACATTGCCGATGATTCGCATTATTCAATCTAACAATTTAATGCTGGTTGATAAATTTTATGCGATTAAAAACATTACTTTACCTGCTTGGAAAAACCAAATTAGTTTGGCAATTTCACTGCAAGAACAGAAAAATAGTGTTCAACTTGCCAATACGATTGATGATGCGACCAATGAATTATTAAAACGTAATGCAGATTTACTGCATCAAAATTCTGTTGATACAGCAAGAGCCAATCAGCGTTCAGTCATTGATATAGAAACGCTTGAACATGTACAGAACAGCTTAATTAAAACAGTTAATGATGTAATTCAGATTCAGAAAGAAGGCATGCAAAAACGAGATGAAGCCGCAGTGCGAATTAAAGCATTACAAGGTAATTTACAACAATTGGTTTTAGATAATGTTTCAGGTAAATCTTGAATATAAGTCTATAATTTTAATTATGTTTTTGAGGAGTATAAAATAAGTTGGCTGATTATCAGACACTGAAAAATAAGCATGATCCTGTTCAAATACAACAAATTGAAACAGGTTTACATGTTTTACAACGCCGTCGCAATCATATCATGGTCATGGCGATTGTGAGTTGTACAGCCCTAATTTTCAGTGCAATATCGCTTTATGTACAACAAGATTTTATTTATCAATGGTTTGGAGTAAGTGAACAGATTCGGCAATTACATATTCCATTTGCTGTTGATGGTGACTTAAAAGCGTTTTTACATCAGCCTGATTATGTTTGGAATTTACTTTCATGGTTTGGTTGGCTTTTTTTGAAAATGGTGGTGTCCTTTATTGGCGCATTTATCTCTATTTCATTTTTAAAAAGAATCAAATTTTTCCGCATTCGTTTTCAGTCATTCATACTGAAATTTATTGGGTGGCTCATCGCTTTTATTGTGCTATGGTCAGGTTTAACGTATGTACAGTATGACTTGCGTGATGATGAAGATAACCAAGTTCAAAAAATGATTGAATATAAAGATAATATTCAGCAAAGCCAGCTATATGATTACTTGCAAAAAACTGAAACTAAACCAACCGTACAGGCATATTTATTGGCTCAAACAGCACTGATGCATGGAAAATCTGATCGAGATGTCGCATTGGCATATAATACACAGTTGGTTCAAGCAGAACGCACAGATCCGCATTTTTTAGAATATGGTTTTAAGGCGGAACAGCTTTGGGCGATTCAGCACCAACTTTATGGTAAGTCTGAAACCCCTATAGCAAAGTCGATTGATGCTGTGGTGAATCGTGCACAAGTTTGGTCAGATCGAGTAAAATCTATTTTGATCGTAATCACAACAATTTTTGCTGTATTGAGCGTGATTCTTTACTTTTTAAGCCAACGATTAGCAGCTCGGATACAGCGTATTGGTGAACAAATGAAGAATTCGTTATAAGTCAGTCTTAAATAATATAATCATTTTTAATCAAAAAATATTATTAAAAGCGAGGAAAATAAATATATCTCCTCGCTTTTTTAGTCATTAAACAACGAGTATTTTAAGCTGTTGCAACAAGCAATTTTTTTAAATCGAGCGTTGAGAAACTTTCATCTTGAATTTGCCCATCCACAATATAATAGGGTGTTGGATGCTTACCGAGACTTTGCACATATTGAGTAATTTCTGCTTGTTTATCGGCTATTTCTTGGTGCTGAATTGAGCGTAAAATTTTAGTACCATCTAAGCCCATACCTTCAATAATACTTCTCATAACTTCAGGGTTGGAAATATCCTTACCATGTGAAAAAACCGCATGGAAAATAGCTTGTGTCAGTGCAAATTTGTCAAAATTATTATTCAGTGCGAGAATTGCTTGGTGTGCTAAGCGACTGTTTGGCATGCGTTTCATATGCTCAACATCAACCGTTAAGTCTTCACTATAAGCTGCAAACTTTGCCATATCTAGTTTACGATTGGCTTCTTTAGAACCATATCTTTCAGTTAAATATTGGTAAATATTTAAACCTTCTTCAGGAATTTCAGGAAGGACTTGTACAGGGAGGAGCTCAATTTTATTTGCTGTTGCTTGATCCCAATGTTTTTTTAACTTTTCAAAAGCAACGTAACTCATGGGATAAACAATATCAAATACAAATTCAATTTTCATATCGGTCTCATCCGTTTTATTTCATTATATGTTGACTAAATAGATAGCAATGATTATTGAATCATTACATTGATTTCAGCACCGCTTTCTTAATTTTTTCTTAAAGCTATGTAAGATTATGTGTGCAGTGTTGAGTTGTTTGTGTAGTTCTAGGATGGTTATATTTGGCTTTTAAGTTTTTT